>JAGFXI010000453.1 GCA_017861095.1 Deltaproteobacteria bacterium
GGGCGGAGAGACGATGGCATCGGGGGCGAGGGCGAGCCTGAGGGGAATGTGGAGATGAGAAAGAAAGAGATGGGAGAGGAGCATCAGGGTGCCGGCTGCCAGGGCTCCGCCGCCCAAGCCGTGAAGCAGCCCTTCGATGAGAAAGGGTGCCTTGATGAAGCCGTCGGTTGCGCCCACAAGCCGCATGATCTCCAGCTCCGCCTGCCGGCCGTAAAAGGTGAGCTTGACCGTGTTAGAGACGACCAGAACGGTGGCCAAGAGGAGCAGACCCCCCACGGTCATGCCAACGAGCCTCACCATCTCCATGAAGATCCTGAGCCGTGCCAGCCATCTCTGGCCGTAGTGCACCTCCGTCACTCCCGGTCGCTGCTGGAGGCGGGAGACGAGCTGGTCCACCGTCCCCGGTCCGGCCTGACCGGGCCGGAGCCTGACGTCAAGTGAGGCGGGCAGGGGGTTCTCCCTGAGGCCGTCCAGGATACCAGCATATTCCTGGAGCTGACTCCGGAACCATGCCATCGCCTGCGCCTTGCTGGTGTAAGTGACACCATCCACTTCGGGCCAGCGAGCCAATTCAGTCCGCATCTTCTCGACGTCGCTCTGGCTCACCGTATCCTGGAGGTATAGGGTGACGCTGAACTCATCGCCCCACTGGTTGAGGAGTTGGTGGACGCTCAGGTAGACGACACCGAAGAGTCCAAAGATCACGAGGGAGATGGTTATGGTACTCAGGGTTACCAAGCTGAGAAAGGGGTTCACCAGCAGGTGTTCCAACGCCTTCTTGAGAAAATATCCGGTGAGTCGAAAGGGCATGATCTCGTCCTACCCTGCGTCGGCGGCCAGCCGGAGGGTGAGCACCTCGCGGGCGCCGGAAGCGACCAGCATCCCCTGGCGCAGCATGGCCACCTTGGCGCCCGGTACGCACTCGATGAGATCGCGGTTGTGCGTTGCCACCACGACCGTGGTGCCGCGACGGTTGATCTCTCGGAACAACTCGAGAATATCCATGGTGATCTCGTCGTCGAGATTCCCGGTGGGCTCATCCGCCAGCACTAGCACCGGGTCCGCTGCCACGGCCCGAGCGATGGCGACCCTCTGCTGCTCCCCGCCGGAGAGCCGCCGGCTCAGGTGCTGTTCCTTGCCCTCGAGGCCCACAAGACGGAGGGCCTGCCGCACCTTCTTGTCGATGTACGAGCGGGGGTGGCCCAACACCTCCAGGGCCAGGGCCACGTTGGCGAAGGCGGTGCGATCGCCGAGGAGCTTGAAGTCCTGGAACACCACCCCGATCTTGCGTCTTAGGTAGGGGATCTTGGACGGCTTCAGCCGCTGGAGATTGACGCCGTCCACCAGGATCTGTCCCCTGGTTGCCTGTTCGGCGCAGAAGATGAGCTTGACGAGGGTGCTTTTCCCGGCCCCGCTCGGGCCGATGAGAAACAGGAAGTCGCCCTTCCCAACCTCCAAGGTCACGTCGGAGAGGGCGTACTGATCACCGGTGTAGGCTTTGAAGACGTGGTAGATCTGAATCATGGACGAGTCATTCTGAGACTGACCTCGGACGCCCTTCCGGCGCCCACGACCGTGTGCTCGTCGCGGTCTTGCCCACCGTATCACAGGCATAGAGGGTGTTCAAGGGGGAAGGGGAGCGGGGTATGCAAGGAAAATGCCTAGAAAGGAGAAGAACAAAAGGGGATGAGAAGGGGAGCGGTGAACGCTCTCCGAGCCCCTCTACGGAGAAAGGCTGCACAAGACGGGGCGCGGCCGAGGCAGGGGGGTCTGTGAGGCAAAGCGCATTCGGAGCCACTACCTTCCTTTGCTGAGAGGGAGGCTTCCCGGATTCTGTGGGGCCCTTCGCTACAACGCCAAGCCTCACTCGATACTATCAATGACGCGATCACGCCTCGGCGTGACGCCTTTGCCGAATAGACCTCCCTGCCGTAGCCCACTCCGGTCCCAGTAGGTGGGTTCGTGCATAATGCGGGTTAAAGGGTTTCGACGCCTCCTTCCAGCCCCATGGCGCGAATCAGACGCGCCACTTCCACGTTAAAGATGGCGATGGCGTTGGTGTAGTTGCTCTTCGCCTGGGTGAGCTGATGCGGTAATTCTCCTCCGCCGAGATGACCGACTTCTTGGCGACACCGATTGCGTCATAGGCGGCCCGCAAAGTCAGATACTCGCTCTTCACGTCGAGCCGAACCGTGTCCTTCACCTTCTCCAGGGTCTCCTTCGCCTGGCGCAGACGTGCCTCCTGCTGGAACACGGCATACCGGGTCTTCCCCCACTCGAAGAGCGTCCAGGTGGCAACGGCGCCCACGTCCCAGGCTTGCCGTTGCGAAAACTCGCTGCCGTCCACGCCGGGCGTATCGCCCAAGCGGTAGAGATTGGTCCGAAAGGTGACGTTGGGATAGTAGCCGCTCTTGGCAAAGGTGATCTGTTGCTCGGCACTCGCCACCTGGGTCTCGGCATCCAGCACTTCCGGTCGGTACTTCAGCGCCGTCTCCTGGCTCGCCTCATAGGACTTCTCGTAGGGAGCGGTGGTAAGGATATCCTCCACCTCCACCGGGGCATCCACGGACTGGCGTAAGACGGTATTGAGGTTCGCCTTGCGGACAGCCACGTCGTTCGCGGCCCTGATGAGCTGCAGTTCGACATCGCCAAGACGCGTCTCCGCATCCAGGACGTCGATCTTCGGGCTCAGACCCACCCGGTAGAAGTTCTGCGCCACCTTGAGGTTTTCCTGGAGCTGCCGTACCGATTGCTCCGCCACCTCGCGAATCTTCTCGGCCTGGATAATCCCGATGTAGATTTCTTTCACCCTGAGAATGATGTCGAGGCGGGACCGCTCCAGTTGGATCTTGGCCGAATTCAGGCCAAGCCTGGCCAGCTCATAGGTGGAAAGGGTGGCAAACCCGGTGAAAATGGGTTGCTCTATCGTGCCGGTAAAACGGTAATTATTTTGATCCTGGTTCCGAACGTTGACTCCGCCAATCTCGGTGCTGGTGCCGCTTGGTCGGCGGTACCCATATTCCGCGCTCAGTTTCGGCAGGAACCCCGTGCGTGCTTCATTCTG
>JAGFXI010000016.1 GCA_017861095.1 Deltaproteobacteria bacterium
CGAGGACCGCGTGGTCGTCTTCGTGAAGTGGATGTACGCATATTTCACCAGGAAGCGGGGCACACGGATCATCGAGGATTCGTGCCCCTGCGAATAGACGTGAGGAGCGAGGTGAACGGCCGCCCACAGGCGCCGGTGAAGGGTTCGGCGAATCCCGTGTCACCGCAGGATCAAAGCTGGGTAACGGGGAGTCGACCGACGGTGCATCGCCATTGTGGTAGGAAAATCTCGCTTTACTCAATACGCTGAGATAGTTTACTCACGATGCTGAGCAATCAATTGGTGGGAAGATGGGAGAGAACCTATGGACTGGCTCACCGACCCCAATGTCTGGATAGCGTTCGCGACCCTCACTGCCCTCGAGATCGTCCTCGGGATCGATAACATCGTCTTCATCGCCATCCTGGCAGGGAAGCTCCCGCGACGCCAGCAGGGAAAAGCGCGTACCATCGGCCTGGCTCTTGCCATGGTGACGCGCATCGCGCTGCTCTTCTCTATCACCCTCATCATGAAGCTCACCGCGCCGTTTTTCACAGTCTTTCGGGTAGAGATTTCCGGCCGGGATCTCATCCTCATCCTCGGCGGGCTTTTCCTTCTCGCCAAGAGCACCCTGGAGATCCACAACAACCTCGAAGGCCAGGAGAGCCATGGGGCGAGGCAAGTTAGGAAAAAGGCTGTGAGCTTCGGCGGCGTCATCGTCCAGATCATGCTTCTCGATATCGTCTTTTCCCTCGACTCCGTGATTACGGCCATCGGGCTCGCGCAGCAGCTCGCAGTCATGGTCGCGGCGATTATCATCGCCGTCATCGTCATGATGCTGCTCTCGGGAAAGATCAGTGATTTCGTTGACCGGCACCCGACCATCAAGATCCTGGCCCTGAGCTTTCTCCTCCTGATTGGCCTCGCCCTGGTTGGTGAGGGCTTGGACCTCCACATCCCCAAGGGCTACATCTACTTTGCCATGGCCTTCTCCACCTTCGTGGAGATTCTGAACATGAGGATACGGAAGGTGAAGCCGGCCCCCGTCGAGCTCCGCCGTCCCAAGAAGGCCAAATTGGCGGAGTGATCTCTATCGCAGCAAGAGGGGCGCTGCCCACCAAACCGAAGGGTGCCGCCTGTCTGGCCGGCGATGCCCACCCTGCGCTCTCGGCCGGTACGGAGACCGGCCCTACGGGTTTTCGCACTGTAGGGACTCCTTGAGATCCTCATCCCCACCGAGCGGCACGCCGAGGTGGCTGCCGGCATCATCGAGGACATCCCCCACCTGAGCGGCAACTTGATGCACGATGCCCAGACCGCCATACTGACGCGGGAGCAAGGGATCAAGTGGGTTTGCGCGCGGCATACCGATTCCCACCGGTTTCCTTTTCTCGAGCCGTTAGATCCCATGACACTCTAACCGCGGCTTCTCTTCTCTCCCGCAAACTTGACAAGCAGTTCATCCCGGCAGAGAATCGCTCCCGATGGCTTTGCCGACAGGGGCTTGACTCGCGACCCGAGGAGGCTCTCTTACGTAATATTTCTCTGTTCCCCGATGGCGTCTGGTGCACAATGGGGCCAGTTGCAATGATGTTCACTTAAGGGTCGAAAAGCTCCTAAGGATTCCAACAATCCCGCAAGAGGCTGTCCGACAACCCCCTCACCCCTACCCTCTCCCCCAAATGGGGGCGAGGGAGCTAGGAAGGACAGTTGTCGGACAGCCGGTGAGGGGGGATTTCCCCGGCCCTGGAGTGGAGCAAGTTCGATCCCCAAGTAAACCGTATTGGGACTAGTTGCCTTGCTTGAGAGACCGAGGCATTGATGATGCGTGCCGACCGAATCAGATTGATGACGTTCTGTGCCCCCGTGCTTTCCTTCATGCTTCTCGCTTGTGGGCCTTGCGCCGGCGTCGCTCACGCGCAGCCGCAAGGCGCGCTGGGCGAAAAGAACATCCTGATACTGCACACCTATGAATCCAACCTGCCTCTCAATGAACTGGTCGACAGAGGGCTCTCGGCGACGCTGGAATCGGGCGGGATAGGGAGTAGGAGTCATTTCTTCGAATACATGGACTTGCTGCGTAATCCCGGCCCCGAACACAGGAAACAGCTGGTAGAGATGCTGCGTCTACGCTACGGCCAGCGTAACGTCGATTTGATCATTACTACCTTCCCCGAAGCCCTGCAATTCGTATTGAACGAAGGTCGGAGCATCTTTCCTGACGTCCCGATCCTCGCCCTGTTTCTTCCGCCTGACTTCAGGACACCGAAGACGAACCGGCGCATCATCGAGCATCGCATCAGACTCGACATGGCCGGCACGCTGAAACTCGCGCTGAAGCTTGTTCCCGGGACAAAGTCCGTCTATGTCGTCAACGGGGTCCACGCAAGGGACAAGGTCTTCGAGAATCAGGCTAGACACGATTTCAAGCAATGGGAGAACAAACTGGATTTTCGCTACGTGACCGACATGTCCTTGGAGGATGTGCTAGCCACGGTATCCAGCGCACCCCCCGGGACCATTATCTTCTTCATATCCGTCTTTGCCGATAGTACCGGAAAGGGCTACAACGCCAGGGATGCGGTCCGAAGACTGAGGGAGGTCTCCACGGTCCCCATTTTCGGGCTGTACGATACCGCGCTGGGTCACGGAATCGTTGGGGGCTCTCTGGCCAGCTTCGAGCGCATCGGCATCAAGGCAGGCCAACTGGCTCTGGAGATCCTTGGGATCACCCAAGGCCCGGGGAATACCGCGGCCGTGCTGGATGTGTCCCCCGTGCCGATGTTTGATTGGCGGGAGCTCAGGCACTGGAACCTGAGCATGAAGGCGCTGCCTGAGGGAAGCATCGTCGTGAACAAGGAAGTCACCCTTTGGGACCTCAGGTATTACATTATCGGCGCTCTGGCCTTTTGTCTGACGGAGACCGCTCTTGTTGTTATCTTGATCGCCCAAAGGCGTCGGCGCAGCAGGGCCGAGGAGGCATTGCGCGCAAGCGAACGACAGCTCCGGCTCATGGCCGATTCCTTGCCGGTGCTCATCGCCTATATTGACCGGGAGCAGCGCTACCAGTTCAACAACCTTGCCTATGCCAGGTGGTTTGGGATTTCCCGGGATGCCTTGAGAGGAGCTCCCGTCAGGGAGGTCCTCGGTGACAAGGCCTATGAGGCGATTCGTGGCTACATTGACAGGGCGCTTGCCGGGGAGGAAGTCCAGTTCGAGGCGGAGCTGACCACCCGGGACGGCTCCAGCCGTTACGTTCAGGCGCTCTGCGTTCCTCATGTTGACGAGAGAGGCGGAGTTCTCGGGATCTATGCCCTCGTCCATGACGTCACCGAGCACAGGCGGGTTGACCTGGAAATCCAGCGGCAGCGGGACGAGCTTGCCCATGTCTCACGGGTCTCGACCCTGGGAGAGCTCACCGCCTCGCTGGCCCATGAGATCCATCAACCGCTTGCCGCAATCATGAGTAATGCCCAGGCGGCCCTCCGCTTTCTCGCCCAGGATGAGCCGGACTTCCAGGAAGTCCGAGATATCCTGGAGGACATTGTCGCGGACGACAGGCGCGCCAACGAAGTTATTCAGCGACTGCGGTCGCTCCTGAGGCGGGCAAGACCTGAGCTGGCTCCACTTGCCATTAACGAGCTCATCGGGGACGTGCTGACCCTGCTGAAACGGGAGGTGTCTCTCAGGGGCATTACGATCGAGGTGCATCTGGACCCCGATCTGCCGCCGGTGGTCGGTGACCGGGTTCAGCTCCAGCAGGTGTTGCTCAACCTCGTCCTCAACGCCGCCGATGCCATGGCAGACATCGCACCGGAATCCCGGGGGCTCATCATCCGCACCGGGAGAGAGGAGGATGGGAAGGTGAGGGTTGCGGTGCGGGATTTCGGAATCGGGTTGGACGGGCAGAACCTTCACCGTGCCTTCGAGCCGTTCTACAGCACTAAACCTGAAGGCCTGGGCATGGGCCTTGCGATCAGCCGCTCCATTGTCGAAGCCCATGGCGGGCGGCTGTGGGCCGCCAATAATCCTGACCGGGGCGCTACCTTCGTGTTCACCGTCCGGATCAGTGATACGGGTGCCGCATGACCGATCCGGAGGCCATTGTATTCGTCGTGGATGACGACCCCTCGGTTCGAAGAGCCCTGCAGCGACTGATCAGGTCGGCAGGGTTCACGGTGGAATCGTTCGCTTCAGCTCAGGAGTTTCTCGGGCTTCCCCGCCCGGATATCCCCGGCTGTCTGGTTCTCGACATCCACATGCCCGGGGTGAGCGGACTCGATCTCCAAGACGAACTCGCTGCGGCGGAGGTCAACCTGCCCATCATCTTCCTCACGGGCTACGGCACCGTTCCCGCGAGCGTGCGGGCGATGAAGGCCGGGGCTGTCGATTTTCTCGAGAAGCCGGTTGACGACAGAGCCCTTGTCGTTGCCATCCACCAAGCGGTGGAGAGGAACAGGCGGGCGCGACTGGAGCAGGCCGAGGTCAGAGAAATCCAGCGACGAGTCGAGTCCCTCTCGCCGAGGGAGCGGGAGGTATTCAGTCTCCTCCTCACCGGGATGCTGAACAAACAAATCGCTTCCGAGCTTGGAACCACGGAGAAGACGATCAAGGTCCATCGGGGCCGGGTCATGGAGAAGATGCAAGCCGGCTCCATGGCGGAGCTGGTGCGGCTGGCCGGGAAGCTCGGCATGCGCTGACGATAAGAAATCTGGTCCTATTGGACCAAGGTCCAATTGCCTTCACCCTCCCATCGTGTGTATCATCCTTCCTAAGCTCAGCGCTATCCGTGGGGATTCCATGGACTGAACTGCCGCTGGGGCCACCTTAACTACACCTCACTTCCTCCAGCGGGTTCGTTCACGACCTCCTGCAACGGTAGGTCGGAATTTTGGTTAAGAGACGTGCAATGATATTCGTGGTGGATGACGACCTGTCGGTCCGCAAGGCCCTGAAGAGACTGCTCTCCTCGGCAGGCTACGAAGTGACGACCTTCGGTTCCGCTGAGGAGGTGCTGACGTCCGGTCGGGGCGAAATGCCTGCCGCGTTGGTCATCGACGTGCGGATGCCCGGATTGAGCGGCTTGGAGTTACAGCGAGAGTTGGCGGCCTCAGGCTCGAGGGTCCCTGTCATCTTCATCACCGCCTATCGGGACGACCAGGCGCAAACCCTCGCCCATCAGGCGGGCGCCGTTGCCTATCTGGAGAAGCCGGTTGATGGTGAGGTCTTGCTCGGGGCAATCCGCGCCGGTCTCGAACGACAGACCTTCGAGGCACCCGAGGGCTAGCGCGTAGGGCAGTAATGGCTGGTGTCGTTTCGCTCCTATTGCGACCATCAAGAACGACTCTATATGCCCCGTTTGCATTCCTCTGTGCGAGAGGGAAGGGCGAGAGTCTTACTTCGGAGCGATGAATCCCTTGACTTTATGGCCATTCATTGTTCTAAGGGAGGCCTCTGCTCTTGACACGGGGGTGGTATTTGGCTGTATAAAGTACAAAGGGCAACTCCGGCGTGCCGGGATTGCTCACGCCGATCTGACTTCTTACTATTCAGTCCCGTAAGAAGTTGATCTATTTTTTGCAGGAGGCTGCTCGCGGCGGATCGATTACGGCCGGCAGAGAGCCTGTCTTCAAACTTTTGAGTAGGTACGGGCATCCTAAAAACAGAAGAGGTACGAGCAGATTTTAATTACCGGCCACGCGAGGCTCGCCCTGCAGATTGTGCTTTGCACACCGCGGGAGTGGGCATGAAGACGGAGGGGGGTGAGATGATCGGTGTGATCCACGGCGAGGATCACCGGGGGTGGAAGGATCGAAACACGCGCCGCTGAGTTCCTTTCGTCTGTTGGTCTAGGTAGTGAACGCATTGGGGAATGAGCGGCAAGGTTGAAGGGTAGGCAGGCATTCTCAAAAATCTTTGGAAGTGGAAACCGAATCAAGGAAGGAGCAAGAGATGAGGAGAACGGTGAGAACTCGATACATGGTAGGCCTCGTGGTGGCGCTGCTCACGTTTATGGTGGGAGCTTCAGCCGAGGCGAAGCTTGTTCCCAAGGTGGACAACTTTGTTATTCTCCTGGATCAATCTGGATCGATGTACATGCAGTACGAGGCCATGAAACAAACGAGAATGTCCGTAGCCAAGGCCGTGCTTTCCGAGATGAACAACCAAATATGCCAGCTGGGCTACAAGGGCGGGATTTATCTTTTTGCGCCATTCCAGCAGGTTCTACCCCTTGGGGTTTATGACCGGGCCAAATTTGCTGCCGCTCTGAAAACGGTCAAGGACGACCAGGAAATTTTTGGCCGGCAGACACCCATGGAAAAGGGGATTAACGATCTGGGTGCGGCCGTCGCCGGATTGCAGGGAAAAACGGTCATCATCATTGTGACTGATGGTGGGGCGAATGTAGGCGGTGATCCGGTGCAGGCAGCGAAAGCTATTGCCGCCAAGGCTCCGCAGGTGTGCTTCATTGTCCTTTCCGTTGATCCCGAAGGAAAGACGGGGAAGGAGATCACCGAGCAGATCGCCAAAATAAACAATTGCAGCACCTTGGTGGACGCGCGGCAGTTTGCCGGCAACAAAGCGGCCCAGGAGAAGTTTGTGAAAGATGTGTTCTGCGAGGATGTTCCTGAGCCGGTCGCTGCGCCGCCGCCGCCGCCTCCGCCGCCGGTTGCGCCTCCTCCTCCACCTGTGAAGAAGATCGTGCTGCGAGGCATCAACTTTGATTTCGACAAGGCCAACATCAAGCCTGAGTTCACGCCGGTGCTTGATGAAGGCGTGGACATCTTGAAGTCCAATCCCGACGTTAAGGTGGTCATTAAGGGATACACGGACTCCACAGGCAAGGAGGCATACAACCAGAAGCTATCCGAGCGGCGGGCCCAGTCCGTTCTCGACTACTTTGCCAAGAAAGGTATCGACAAGAACCGGATGCAGGCCGTCGGGTACGGTATGAAGGACCCCATAGCGAACAACAAGACCAAGGACGGGCGAGCTCTCAATCGTCGCGTTGAACTCCAGGTTGTGCAATAAGTCGTGAATAACCCTTTTGGGTCACAGGGTCACTCCCTGTGGCCCAAAAGGCCGAAAGGCCGTTCCCGTGGGCCACGGCCTTTGCATCGTCCGACCGGCCGATTTTGTCCAATAGGGCACGATCTCCCAGCGCCCCGGACAAGCTCATGGCCGGCCGCCGGTCCCAACCAGGAAAGCCGGCCACCACCCCTCGTGGCCTTGGCATGAACATTGCTTTTCATAGTGAAAAACCATTGGTAATGAAGGAAGCCAACCCTGTGGACCCTGAACGGGTGCACAGGGGCGAGAAAACCCCAACGGGAAAGGCTGGGTTTGCTATGAAAAGCTCAAAGGGCGCTTGGGTCGGGCTGCTTGTTGTGGGATTCTTGGTATGCCCGTACGCATTTGGCTATGCAGCGGACGATACGCAAGTACAGTCGAGTTTCCTGGCCTTCCAGAAAACCTGGATCCAGAAGTTGAACAAAGAGGGAAGATACGGTGAGAAGAGCATGCGGGTCGATCGCAGCGCTGAAGATCGCTCGCTGTTCGTAGCCAGGTATGATGTGGTGAAGGAAGCCGGGGAGTGTCGGATCAAGAAGACGGGGCAGACCACCTGCCCGTATGTTGGCGTCATGCGTTATGAGGTGTGGACCTGCAGCGCCAAGGGGAAAACTCAGGACGAGGCGAAGCGCGGCCCCTTTGACTGCCAACCGCAGAGCGAGATCACCGAGATCTTCCGCTATGCCGGCGGAATGTGGGTCTATTGATCAGGTGACCGAGCCGACTCTTTTCAACCCAGCACTCCATCTTTTCTTCTCAGCGGACGGCGATGGGCCGTTGCGGGTAAATGCGACAGCTTCCCACCGCGGCAGTTTTTCTAATGGGCAATACCAAGCACTAGCAAACTCTTCGCTGCCATCGTTGGTTCCCAGACTGAGCGATTCTTGTCCCCCTCTCCCCTCCCGGTGAGGAGGATTTGAGGCGCCCCGGAAAATCCCCCTGCCGTCCCCCTTTTCCCAAGGGGAATGATGCTTCGTGGATCACATCAAGGCCGATCGCGAATTCAAGAATCGCTCAATCTAGGCACCGGTAGAGGCGGGCTTCATCCCCGCCAGGTATGGCCTTCTCCGTAATAGGCCCGCTAACGATGAGATAAGGACAGAAGCCATGAACAGAACAATGATGCACGTGTTCAGTTGGATGCTTGCCCTGGCGCTGGTTCTCCCCTCCGTTGTTTCCGCGCAGGGCTCGCCGACATTCAAGCAGGAAGAGCTGGACCAGATGCTCGCTCCCATCGCCCTTTACCCTGACTCGCTCCTCTCCCAGATTCTGATGGCCTCTACCTATCCTCTCGAAGTGGTCCAGGCGGCGCGCTGGGCGAAACAGAACAAGGATCTTAAAGGGGATGCCCTGACGGCTGCGCTGGAGAAACAGGAGTGGGACCCGAGCGTCAAGTCCTTGGTGAACTTTCCCCAGACCCTCCAGATGATGAACGAGAAACTCGATTGGACCCAGAAGGTGGGCGATGCCTTCCTGGCTCAGCAGAAGGAGGTCATGGATACGATCCAGAGGCTCCGGGCGAAAGCCTATGCCGAGGGTAACCTGAAGACGACAAAGGAGCAGACAGTCGTCGTCGAGAAGGACCCCCAAATCATCATCATCGAACCTGCAAGCCCTCAAGTAGTCTACGTGCCAACCTACAACCCAACGGTCGTGTACGGTGTATGGGCCTACCCTGCATATCCGCCTTATCCTGTTTATCCTCCCGGTTATGTGGCCGGAACGGCTGCATTCTCTTTTGCCGCTGGCGTGGCCGTCGGGGCTGCTTGGGGGTATGGGTGGGGCCACTGCGACTGGCACGGCGGCGATGTTGACATTGATGTCAACAGAAACACCAATATCAACAGGAACATTGACCGCGGAAAATACGCGACCCAATACCAGGGAGGCCAGGGGAAATGGCAGCACAACCCCGAACACCGACAAGGGGTCTCCTACCGGGACCAGGCGACCGCCCAGAGGTTTAACCGGGGACCATCTGCGAGTACTCAGGATCGAGCCGCCTACCGGGGGCGTGCTGAAGCGGGCAGGCAGGAGCCGGCTCGCGGCGGGGTGGATCAGCCCCGTGACCGTTCGTCTGGCGGCCGGCAGGCGGCCCAGCAGCCTGGGGACCGGAGCGCTTTCGGGGGCTATGAGCGCGGAGGTGAGACAAGACAGGCCAGCAACCGCGGCCGTGAAAGTTTGTCGTCAGCGAGGGCCGGTGGCTTCCAAGGCGCCGGCGGCCGAGGTGGGGCAAGTCGTGGCGGAGGCCGCGGAGGTCGCAGGTGAGCAGCCAATACTCCCACTACCACTGCCGACTGGAGGAAAAAGCCGTGACTCTTGTGACACATACAAAACGCAGTGACTCCTGGTCGAAACTTTGCCTGACCCTCGTCGGATCAGCCTTGGTTGTCGTCTTCCTGATCTCCCACGCCGGACATGCGGCCGCGCCTAAGCAAAGGGGATTCGCCTCTGCAGAGGATGCGGTCAATGCGCTGGTTGACGCCTTGAAGTCGAATGACACCAAGGCGCTCTCGGCCATCTTTGGTCCTGACAGCAGGGATCTCGTCTCCTCGGGCGACCCCGTGGCTGACAGCACGACACGGACAAAGTTCGTCGACCGGTACCAACAGAAGAACAGGCTGGAGGAGGTGAGCGCCGACAAAGTGGTGCTCCACGTAGGAGACGACGACTGGCCGTTCCCTATTCCTGTGGTGAAACGTGGCAACATGTGGCAGTTCGACCCGAAGGAGGGCAGGGAGGAAATCCTCGCCCGCCGGATCGGGCGGAACGAGTTGAGCGTCATCCAGGTCTGTCTCGCCTACGTGGATGCCCAGCGAGAATATGCCTCCAAGGACCGTCAGGGCCACGGTCTCCTGGAATACGCCCAGAGGTTCGGGAGCACTCCGGGGACGCATGACGGCCTGTACTGGAAAGCCAAGGAGGGGGAGGAGGAAAGCCCCCTGGGTCCGCTCGCAGCCAAAGCGGTCAGAGAAGGCTACAGCGGTAAGAAGGCCGGCGATAAGCCTATCCCCTACCAAGGCTATTACTACAAGATCTTGAAGGGGCAGGGGAAGGCCGCGCCCGGAGGGGCTTATAGCTACGTGGTGAACGGCAAGATGATCGGCGGCTTCGCCATGGTCGCCTATCCTGCCACGTACGGTTCCTCGGGAATCATGACCTTCATTGTCAACCACGACGGGATCGTCTATCAGAAGGACCTCGGTAGGAAGACGGACGGAATCGTCGCCAAGATGACCCTTTTCAATCCCGACAAGACCTGGAAGAAGGTGGACATTGTGGCGGGGACGCCCGGACCGTCCGGGAGTTGAATGCCGGTCGGGAGGCGATGTCCTGGCCGGTTCGCGTTCGCTCGGGCCGGATGAACCCCTTTTGATGCACTGATGTTGTCGCCGTTTCATGTCCCTAAGGCCCGAGCGCTCTGACCGCGCAGCCGGCAAAGCAAGGGCTGGTTCGGAGAAAGGCCGCCGATGAAAAAAAGCTGTACTGGATTACTCTTGACGTTGGTCGGGATCGCCCTTGGCGTCTTGACCTCCTGTGGCGGGACGAATCTGAGCTACGTCTGGAAGGAGCCCCGCTACGGGGGCGGTTATCTCACATCGGTGATGGTTGTCGGAGTCTCTAAGGAAGTGGACCGCAGAAGAGTCTTCGAGGAGGTGTTCGTCCGGGAGTTCGAGAAGCGAGGGATCAAGGCGGTTGCCAGCATGAAGGTCCTTGGTCCGGACACCCGGTTGACAAGGGACACGGTGAAGGCTGAGGCGGCCAGATTGGGCGTGGATGCGGTTCTGGCGACGCGCCTTATCAGCGCCGGCAACGAGGAAATCGATCGGCCGCCGAGCATCTCCACGATGCCGAGCGCCCAATACGGGAATGTGGATCTCTACTTCTATGCCTTCGATGCGCAGTCCGCCTACCCGGGAGCTCTGGGGAAGCACTATGTGGTCCGATTGGAAACGAATGTCTTCGACACCGACACGGAAAAGCTGATCTGGACGGCCTCCTCCCAAACCGTCGAGCCGGAGTCGATCCGGGAGATCATTGAGTCGTTGTGTAAAAACGTCATGGACCGGCTCCGGGAGGACAAGTTGCTCAGATAAGTTGTATACCGCCTTCAGTTCCCTTGCCCAGCCGTTTCCCGACGGAGGCGCACGAATGACCCGCTGGCCGAAGAATCCGATTGTCTACGAAATCAATACCTGGGTGTGGCTGTACGAGCTGAGCCGGAAATACGGCCGAATGATCACCCTCGGCACTGTGCCGGCAAAGGAATGGGACGCCGTCGCAAACCTCGGGGTCGACGCCGTGTGGCTCATGGGGGTTTGGGAGAGGAGCCCTGCGGGCAGGCGAATCGCGTCGGCGCGTCCGGCGCTCGAAGCCGAATATCACCGGGTCCTTCCCGATGTGTCGCCGGACGATATCATCGGCTCCCCATACTGTGTCCACCGCTACGTGGTGGATGAAAGGCTCGGCGGGCCGAAGGGGCTGGCAGCGGCCCGAAAGGGACTGGCGAGCCGTGGTCTCCGTCTGGTCCTCGACTTCGTGCCGAACCACGTCGCTCCTGATCACGCCTGGGTTTTCGACCATCCGGAATACTTCATCCAGGGAAGCAGGGACGATCTCACCAGCACGCCGTGGGAGTTCTTCGAAGCGGGCGGGAAGGTCTTTGCCTTCGGCCGCGACCCCTACTTTCCGCCATGGATGGACACAGCGCAGCTCAATGCCTTCCATCCCGGGCTGCGGCGGGCTGCGACCGAAACGATGGGCGAGATTGCCGAGCAATGCGACGGCATGCGCTGCGACATGGCGATGCTTCTCGTCAACGAGGTGTTCCAGCGCACGTGGGGCGCGCGCGCCGGGGCCCGGCCCGAGTCGGAGTTCTGGCGGGAGGTGATCGGGGCGTTGCGGGCGAGGCAATCTGAGGTCATCCTCATAGCCGAGGCCTACTGGGACCTTGAGTGGGAGCTCCAGCAACAGGGATTCGACTTCTGCTACGACAAGCGGCTCTATGACCGGCTCGCCCATGACAGTGCGGAAAGCGTGAGGCTGCATCTTCTCGCCGACCTGCCGTATCAGGAAAGACTCATCAGGTTTATCGAGAATCACGACGAGCCCCGGGCGTATGGGACCTTCGGCCCGGAGCGATCCCGGGCGGTGGCGGTTACGGTGGCCACGCTGCCGGGAGCAAGGCTCTTCCATGAAGGCCAGCTTGAAGGTCGGCGGATCAAGCTTCCGGTACAGCTGGGCCGCCGTCCGGAGGAGACCGCCGATGTGAGGCTTCAGGCCTTCTATGGTCGGCTGCTCGAAGTCGGCAAGCACCACGTATTCCGAGACGGGGACTGGCGGCTTTGCGAGCGAAGCGGCTGGCCGGATAACGCCAGCTACTTGAATCTCGTGGGCTGGTGCTGGCGGCGAGGCGAGGAACGGTGGCTGATCGTGGTGAACCTCTCCGGCTTCCGCAGTCAGGCTTGCGTCCGTGTTCCCTGGGATGATTTGGCCGGACAAACCTGGCGGCTGAGCGACGCCTTCAGCGGTGAGGTGTATGAGCGGGAGGGCAACGAGATGCTCGCCACGGGTCTTTTCGTCGACCTCGCACCGTGGGGCTTTCATTGCCTGCGATTCGCTAGGGAGTGAAGGGCTAACCCCAATGCTGTTCACTTACTGGTCCAAAATGCCTCAGGGGCCCAACGAACCCCCAACAGGCTGTCCGACAACCCCAATGACACTCTCCTCTCCCCTCGGGAGGCTTGCCCGCCTCCGGCGGGGGGAGAGGACAAGGTGAGGGAGTGAGGTGTGGTGCGCATCCCCCGACAGGAGCTGCTCATGCCCGTAAGTCTCTCGATCAAGAATGTGCCGGATGATCTTGCCGAAAAGTTGAGACGGCGTGCCACCAGGCATCACCGTTGGCGGTGCTCGAACTCGCGAGGACGACGGGTCTGACTGCGTACGACGCGAGCTACTTGTGGCTTGCTCGGCATCTCCGAGGGGAGTTGGTCACTCTGGACAGGACAATCCGTAAGTCCGCCGCGAAGGTGATCGAGAGGAGGAGGTAAAGCTCCCTTGCGAGTCGCTGGCGATAGCGGTGGTGTGGTGAACGGTTGCAAAGATCGTGGCTCTAGAGTAAGGTGTTGGACCTATATCTTGGACGGGGATCAATCAATCGAGAGGAGTAAGAGATGAAGAGAGCGAAAGGTATCATTGCGATCGTTGTTGCCGTGGTCCTGCTTTCCGGCTGTGCGTCTCTCCAGGCGGGCGGCTCCCGGTCAAGCTCGCCGGTGCTCGACCGCATCTTGAAGAAAGGCGAGCTGGTGGTAGGCACGGCGGGGACGATGCCGCCGTTTAACATGGTCACCAAGACTGGAGTCGTCAAGGGGTTCGAGGTCGATCTTGCGAACATGATTGCCGGCGGCATGGGGGTCAAGGCGAGGTTCGAAACCATGCCCTTCGACCAGTTGCTGCCCGCACTGGAAGCGGGAAAGGTGGACATGATTCTCTCCAATATGACCATGACCCCCCAACGGAATCTCAAGGTGGCCTTTGTCGGCCCCTACTTCATCTCCGGCAAATCCATTCTCACGAAACAGAAGAACCTGCTCTCGGCGAAGAGGCCCATAGACCTCAACAACCCGGAACTGACATTCGCAGCCTTGGACGGCTCTACCAGCCAGTACTTTGTGCAGGCGCTCATGCCCAAGGCCAAGTGCGTGGCGGTGAAGGACTACAATGAGGGTGTAGCCCTCGTCCTTGACAACAAGGTAACGGCCTTTGTCGCCGACTATCCCATCTGCGTGATCTCAACCTTTCGCTATCCCGACCAGGGCCTGGCGTATGTCACCACTCCCCTCACCTACGAGCCTATCGGCATAGCGGTGCCGGCCGGCGACCCGCAGCTGATCAACTGGCTGGGGAACTTCCTGAATGCTGTTCAGGGGAGCGGTGATCTGGCGGCCTTTAAGGACCTGTGGTTTGGTGACGCGTCTTGGTTGAAGGATCTGCCTTAGTGCTAACCTGAACCCTGTGGGGGACCGGAGAGGATTGACCGAGCCGGCGATGCCTCTTTTCCCCTCCCCCGGCGGCCTCCGGCTCGCACAGCCTACGCCTCGGAGAGGAAGGGAAAAAGGCTTCGACCTGAGTTCGGCCGAACGGTGGGGGGGCTTCTTTATGCCAGCCCCTCTGCCGGAGGAGACTTAGCGCACCCTCTGGCTCATTTGGATGAAGAAGTTGGGGAGCCGTAACCGTAGTCCCCTTCCTCGATCGCGATGATCTTGCCGGCAAAGACGGTGATCTTGGTCATGAACTGGGAGGAGCCCTGATTGTAGAACCACGT
>JAGFXI010000017.1 GCA_017861095.1 Deltaproteobacteria bacterium
GCCGGGGGTTCCTCACCGGGCGCTTCCGCCGGTTCGAGGACATTCCGGAGGGCGACTATCGGCGCAATTCGCCCCGGTTCCAGGGGGAGAACTTCCAGAAAAATCTTGCCCTCGTCGACCGCGTTCGCGAGATCGCCCGGGAAAAACGGGTGAGGCCTTCGCAGCTGGCGCTGGCCTGGGTGCTGGCTCAGGGTGAGGAGATCGTCCCCATCCCTGGCACAGCCCGCCGCGATCATCTCGAGGAAAACATCGCCGCCCTCGACATCGTCCTCTCCACCGAGGATCTGAAGCGCATCGATGCGGTGGCGACCAAAGGTGCGGCGGCCGGCGCACGCTACGCCGAGGCGGCTATGCGCCACCTGAACGGGTGAGGCGCCGCACGTCCGCCGTGATGAGGAGCCTCATACCAGCCCGCATTATGCACGAGACGCCGTAGTGCGGTCGCAGCAGGGTTCGTGCATAATGTGGGCTCCGGGTGCTGGAAACGGTTCCTCCCCGGCCTTGGTCACCGATAGAGTTCCGCGGCCCGCCGCCGGCGCGAGCGCGCCATCAATAGACCCAGGAGCCACCCACCGAACAGGACCCCGGCGCCGGTAAGGAACCATTCTACGGCGGTCGAGGAGCTCAAGATCGTATACTTCTTCTCGACCTCGTCGAACTTGCTCCTGTACTGCTGGAATTCGGAGGTGAGCTGATCATGGGCGGCCTTGAGTTGGAGATACTGTGCCGCCCCCTTTTTCAGCGCGTCATGCTCCTGGCGGAGCGTGCTCAATTCCTTGCGCTCGCTCTCGAGCTGCCTTTTCAAGGCGGCGTTTTCCTCCCGCAACTCGCGGTCGATGGCCTCAGAGCGAATTGTTCTCCCCTGGAGCTCCTTCTTCTCCTTTTCCAGCTTCTCCGCCGTCATCCTCCAGGGTTGTTGCGCCGAGAGATATTGACGCGGAATCCATCCCGTGCGGCCGTCCTCCAGGCCCACCTGGGCCCACTCGTTTTCTTCCTTGAGCAGGCTTACCGCGGTGCCCACCTGGATGGACGCAGTAATGCGATAATTGTTCCCCGGGCCTGAACGAAGAATGGTCTCCAGGGTGATATCGGAGACGTACATCTTGGCGGCCCCCGTCGCTGTCGCCGGCAGGCACGACAGGAGCAGACCAAAGAGCACGGCAGATCCTAGCCGATTCGTTCGTGCTGTCAACATTCCCATGTCGCTCATGCCCTTCGTGAGGATCATTGCCGTATCTTGCCGATAGCTCGCAGGAAAGGAGGGACGGCCTCTCCAAGCTGGCTCAAGGTCGTTGAGCGTGGTTCGCGGGCGTCAAAGAGGAGAAGGGCCGGCAGAGAAACCGCCCAGGCCGGCCCGGCGCCGGCAAAGAAAAGAAGATCGTGGTCAGGCATATCTACGAGATCGGCAGTTCCAGAAACTTGTAAAACCCTTCCGGAGAGAAATAGACCACCTTCGTTTGCGGACCGAATGATATCTCATCGCCGTCCGCTAGCCGGTATTCCTTATGCGGAGTCAGGCGATGACCATTGACGAAGGTTCCGTTGGTCGATGCCATGTCAATGAGATAGCAATATTCTTGCATTGGCGCGATATGTAAAGATGCATGGGATTTTGAGACTAATTTGCTGTGAAAAACAATATCATTATCTGGCGACCGTCCAATCGATATCCTCCAAGTGGGAACGGATTTTGTACTTATTTCTATGACTCGCAAATCCAGAGTCTTCTTTCTTCCTATGTCTCGCTGAAGAGCTTCCAGGGCGTTGCGGTCGTCCATGACATCGGTGTCAAATTTTACTATGATGTTCTTGTCAAATAGATGTCTCGATTGCTCGATAAGAAAACCATTCGGATATTGCTTCGTGAATTCGGGCAACGGCAGGCTTGCGGCCTCAATCAGATAATAGGCAAGCCTTTTGTGTCTCACTTTGTGCTTGATATCTAGAAGCTCGATTTCCGCAAACCGATCAAACCCCGAGGCGAACTGCACTCCAACGCCGGTGCCTTC
The DNA here is from genome assembly GCA_017861095.1 of Deltaproteobacteria bacterium. Lineage (GTDB taxonomy): Bacteria > Desulfobacterota > Syntrophobacteria > BM002 > BM002 > JAGFXI01. Next base: position 2,010 of record JAGFXI010000017.1, read on the forward strand.
TCGATCCACACGGGCGATGATGCCTTCCCCCTGTAAACCCATGGTCTTGTCTTGTCCGGTGAGATCCGGCGAGAGAAAAAAGGTGACGATGACCCTCTCGCGGAGCTGGAAGGCTTCCCATTTATCGGTCGTCACGAAGGCGCCGCCCTGGCTTATGTTCTCGGTCACCCCTTCCACCGGAGTATAGAGGCCGGCCTTGGAGAACTTGGTGAAAAGGCGATGGCCGACTCGCACATAGGCTCGACGGTCATGGGTTTCCATAAGCTTAGTGCCCCTGAGACCCTCTGCGGTCTCGGATGACCTTCGCGGGATCGAGGATGTTTGATCATGTCAGCGTCTGCGGCACTGGCGGAGAAATATTGGTCCCAGCGCTAAACCAGCCTCGCGGTCGTCCTTACACCGAGTGGGGGCAACGGGATGCTCGCCGACGCCCCCTCGTTTCCCTCAGTCTAATGCGGGCTAGCGGTTTCTCAGCACTTCTACGCTTGCCAAACCGTTTCGTCGTTCAGCGATAGCGGCCTTGTCAACAGTGTAAACAAAATGATAAGCAGCAACAGGCGTACCAGTGCCGGTCGCCTTGCCGTGATACCTAAAAAACACTAGTTATTATAAGATTTTGCATCTTCTATCCCGTACGGGACTGATCGGCTGGAGTCCGCCTTCCGGTAGGCTTTTGAATACTTTTCACTTTCCCATGTATCAAATCGTATATCTTTGCGGAGTGTCCTGCGGAGAGGCTTCTTCAGGGTGAGACCTAGCCCTGGGACCACTCACCATGATGACGTGTCACCGGGGGCGCTTTGACGTGCTCCGAGATCCCGTGGCAAATTCAATCTCAGCCCCTTGAGGCCGTTCCTGGCAGACATTCCCCGGCGGGTGTTTAGGAAGGCTTCGTATTGCGACGGACGAGGCTACCATGGGAGACAGGGTCACTCTTTTTGGCTTCCTTGCCGGTTGAGGCCGCAAGAGCTCCCGCGCGGGGAGGAAGTCACATTGAAGAGAGCGTTAACGCCCCGAGGAAACGCCGCAGCCTGGCGACATGTTTTGGCCCTCGTGTTGGCGTGGGCTCTGTCGACGGTCAATCCGTTCGCCATTCCGTGCGAGGCGAGAGATCTTCACAAGGTTGGTCCTTGTAGGCTCTCTTCAATGGGAGCTTGGATGTCCTTACGGCTGGGATTCCCGCTGCGAAGCACGGCGCACTCGCCTCGCTGAGCAAGACGTACCTCGCCTACTGCGACTGCACCCGCCGGGGCGGCACGGACAAGATGGCCATCGCCGCGGCTTTCACGAACGGCGACTCCGACAATCTCATGGTGGGGCGTAACGGCGTTTTTTGTGACCGAAACGGGAACGACTGGGACGCCACCATTACCAAGATCGTCGAGCACCCCATCAGCATTCGTCAGGCAATCCTCTCGCCCTACAAACGGCTCGGCCGTTTTCTCGGCGAACCGATTCAGAAGATGGCGGCGGCCAAGGAGAAAGCCGCCATCGGGAAAGTGGAGACACAGATCGTTGCCACCGCCGAGAAGGCAGACGCCGGATAACCCGCCGCCCCTGCCGCACCGCCGACGCCCTTCGACGCGGCCAAGTCCGCCGGCATTTGTGTCGCCATCGGTCTCGCTCTCGGCGCTCTCGGCACGGCAATCGCCAGCATAATCACCGGCTTTCTGAGGCTCGCCTGGTGGCAGATGCCCTTGGCGATCCTAGGCATCATGGGCGTCATCTCGGGACCAGCGGTGATTATCGCTTGGCTGAAGCTCCGCCAGCGGAACCGCGGACCCAGTCTGGACGCCAGTGGCTCGCCTGTGAACGCCCGGGCCAAGGTCAATATCCCCTTCGGCAGATCCCTGACCGGGACCGCCAAACTGCCTCCCGGGGCGAGCCGCTCACTACAAGACTCCTACCAGCGCAAATCGGCGAGGAGGAGGTTCTGGTTCTGGGGTATTCTGGTGCTCATCGTGGCGGCGGCAGTGACTTGCTACGTCCTGAAGACCTACGTCCTCGCGCCGTGAGAGAGCCCAGGAGGTTTCTGAAAAACCCAGGGGCGTTGCCATATTGTTCGGGATTGTGATGCGAGACTGGACGGCCAGCTGATCTACCCAGCGGGAGGCAGGCAAGTCCGCGGGCGCCTCGCGCCGGGGGGCCGGATCACGTGCTTTGCGACAATCGCAATCTCCACTCACCATCTTTCTTTTTCAGGGCAATCCTTTTCTCACATATAACCTTTTTTTCCCATAGTATAAGGTCAAGTCTTTCCGCAAGTCGCAATAAGCCTGCAATAAATAAGGAAGTTATCTTCAATATACTTCTGGCATGCTTTTTTCATTATGGCCAAATGCAAGTGGAATTAATCTGATCTCTATAAAGCAGATCCAGATGGACACTTTCATCGAGGCTTATTATGAAAGTAAAGACGATCAGTTTGTCCGTTATTCTCGCAGCGTTATTCATGACTCTTGCGGTAATCGCCATGATCGTCATCCTTTCATTGAAACACACAAGAGATCGTAAGCCGAGACTGGTAAGCTATCCGTGCATCGTGGTTAAGGGGGACAGGTGGGTCTCCCGCGTGGATCTGGAAATGCGGCATTATTACGCGTGGTTACAGGACGACTTGTCCAATCCGCCAGACAGTATGCAAAGATGAGCGAGGAGGGCAGCACCGTTCGATCGGTGGGCGCACAATTGCGCTCACCGTCCTGTGCCGGGATGAGCATGTGCATGCCACTCGCGCGACCCGTGGATCTGAGCTAGAGCGATCCGAGTGAGGCCAAGGCGACGAGTGATACCAATTTGCCTTCACAAATCAAGCATTATTAGTATGGCGACGTCCAACGAGGAGGGTCGCTATGGAGATGGTGGAGGTAGAGAAGAACTCGGTGCTCGATGTCCGCTCCATGACATGCTTTGCATGGATGCTAAATCGAATATTGAATGCAAGTTGGTATGAAATCGCAAAATCTAGATATCTCTTTGGCGCAGTCCGTTAGGAAATCTCCGGGGAAGAGATCTCGCCAGCATCCCCGAGCCGAGGTCTCGCTGCCAGTCATTGTCTGCACCCCGCGAGGCCAGATTCAGGGGAGAATCATTAACCTGAGTCTTACCGGGGCCTTCATTCTTCTTGGTGAGCTGCCGGACTTGACCCGCCAAGTGGAGTTGTTTATCGAGATTCCGAGACTCCAGGTGCTGCTCGTGATCGCGGTGATCGTGCGGTTTGATATTCGCCTTACCGGCGATGGTACAAGGCACCACTTCGGCCTAGCTGTCCGCTTTGCAAACATCTCCGATGATGACCGGGTTTTGCTTTCCAGCACATTCCTTAGTTGAGCCGGGGATCCTTCCTGGATGCCCTTTCTGTGGTTCATTCTCCAGGGCGTGACTCCCACCTCTTGGACTCGTCCCACGAAGATGTGCCACCTTAGACGCGCCCAGATAAACAGGGCGCGTTCCCCACACTCCGGGTCGCGTGCACCTCCGAGAGAGGAGAATGAGGATGAAGGAGCAGAGGGGGTTTTTCCTGATATGGCTCCTGGCATGGGTCAGCGGCGCCATCGGTCGCGCTACGCCATCCGCCGCTCCGAAGGCCTCTCAGGCAGTTGCCCGGGAAACGGCCGTAGCTGCTCCGGACATCTTGCAAGATATCCGGGTGGTCGATCGAGATGTTCACTTGATCTTCGCCCTCTCCGATTCGGCGCGAAGGACCTACAGCGTCTTTGAGGCGACTGATCCCTTTCGGGTGATCGTCGCTCTGCCCAATACGACATCCGAGGACGTTCCCACACCAATGGCGGTGGGAAGCGAGATCCTCAACGCCATTGAAACCACGACGGTCGCCTATGATCTTCACCCCTACACCAAGGTTGTGATCGAGCTGAACCGCGAGACCTCTTACAGGACTGGCCGAGTAGGCCAGGAGCTCGTGGAAAGCTTCGATCCGGCGCCGCCTGGTGGCGTAGCCGCGGTCCCGGCTGAGCTGTCGGAAGCGCAACTCCTCCCGGGTGAGCCTGAGGAGGCCATTGTCGCGAAGGAGGAGAGCCCCCCTCAGCTGCCGCCGGAACCGGCCGCCGTAGATTCTGCCCTTCCTGAGGCGAAAGATATCCCGGCTCCCGCAAGCAAACTTCTCGCCATTCAGCAACGGTCAGCTGCTCAGGGGGTCCAGTTCGATCTTGTCGGCGACGGGAGGCTTTCTGACTACGATGCGTTCCACATTTCGGATCCGACCCGGGTGGTGGTCGATCTCTTTGGGGTCCGAGCCAGCGAGGTGAAAAAAGAGATGCTGTTGGACGACGCCCTCGTACGGAAGGTTCGGGTGAGTGTCCACGAGGGCAAAGTGCGGGTCGTGTTCGATGTGATCCCTGCTGGCGGAGTGCCGTACAGGCTCGAGGCAGAAGTCGATAAGCCGGCGGTGACGTTCAAACCTGGCTCCGGGTTTCCCTCTCGTTAGAGTTCAGTCTCTCACCGAGAGTTCGACCTGGCTCACCTCTCCCCGGCGTCCTTATGCAGAATGAAGGGCTGGTCGCACCCCTTTGGGGTAGCTGTTGTACTCCAAGTCACCTCGCCCCATACCTCGGCGGGGTACTCCGCGAGGGGCACCTTGAGACCGAGGATACCGGCGCTCTGAATGAGCACGTGGAGCGTGCCGAAGCATCTGGCGATCTCCGCCTCCAGCCGCTCTATTCCGTCATGGTCCGAGAGATCCGCGGCGAGGATATGTGTCGCCCCGAGGCCCTTGAGACTCGCCAGTGCCGAGCGGAGTGTTTTCTCCTCTCTGCCGTGGAGGATGACGGTCCCTCCATGATTCGTAAGAGCCCTGGCGACCCCCAAGCCGATGCCGCGACTTGAGCCGGTCATGAGACAGGTGCGCCCGTCCAGTAGTTCAGTCGACATGATTCTCATCGCCCCCGCTCCAGCCGCAGAGAACAAACAAAGTACCTGCTCTCAGAGAAGCCCGGCGCAGACATCGGGGGCCTCTTCCATGAGCCGGGCGAGACGCCCTCTCCCTCCGGTCTTCACGAGATCACGGACGAGATAGAATTTGCTCGCCACCGCCTGGTGAAGACCGAAGGCGGAGGATGCAAGAAGAAAGCTCAAGTCGGCAAAGTAGTTGGCACGAAACACCTCATGCCAGAAGCCGAGCCGCCGTGATAGCGCCTCGAGTCGATCCCGAGCTTCGAGGATGAGCCCATCGTTCACCTCCACCCCACCCATCACCTCCACATGGGTGCAATAGGGCAGGTGAAATTCCACGACCTGTCGAGACAATGGAACCCGCAACTGTTCCCACTGCCTCCGACTGACCTCCTTGGCCTGCCGACTCCGGGCCGCCTCGCTTTCGTAACGTGCACGGGACCAGAGGCCATAGGCACGACAGCCGAAAAACCGCTCCTCGTAAATGCGGCAGTCCTTTCCGTGGAGGAAGGGACATGAGCTCAGCTCCACAGAGTTCATCAAGAAATACCGGATGAACCCTATCGTGACCTCCATCCTCACGACTGGAGCCATGGCCGCGAGCTGGCCGACGGCGGTCAAGGCCTCACACAGGGTCATTTCCGGCAGCAGGGAACAGCAGAGGGACCGCCGCCGACAGCGGGTCTCGGGCAGGAGGCGGTAGAGGTCCCGAAGCTCTTGCCGCAGGGCCAAGGATTGGCTGAGCAAATCGGCCGTCACCTCGGGCGTGATCTCGACTGGTCCTTCGCCCATGTCAACCACACCGTCTGGCAGGTTGCTGAAAAACTCGTTTTCATGATGTCGGAGGAGACTGCCACGTGAGCCGGGCTGGTCGGTGAGGCAAGGTGCATTTGGAGCCTCCTCTTGACTCTCTGGCCTGGCGGAAGGCCCGCCGAACCGTGCGCCATGGCTTTGCAACTGGGTCGGACCACCACGATCTTGTCATGGTGCGACCACGCCATGCCGTGGCCTTGTCGAATCGACCGGCCCGGCTCAGGTCTCTCGTGAATACCCTTACAGGGTGAGCCTTGGTCGAGGGGTTTTTCAGCGTCCTGCTAGCGGAACCTGTCCTTCCAGTCCCGCATCTTTTCATGAGGCCAGCGGACGCAGAAAGGCACTTTCCCCTTCATGACGAGCTGGAGGCAGGTGTCGCAGTCCGGGTCACAGTGGATGATCTCAGCCTCTCTCCCCTCTCGCACTTTCTGGGGCCACTCCGGGTCGGCCCAGAGCACCCGGGCAAGGCCGATCAGATCCGCACTTCCCTCGGCGATTACCCGATGAGCCAGATCCCCCGTTGCAATGCGGCCGGCGGCTATGACCGGAATCCCGACCGTCTTTTTCACCGCGGCGGAGAGATCCACCATGTAGCCCGCCCTCCTTGACCTATCGACAATCTGGGGAAGGAAAAAGGATTCGTAGGTACCTCCCATCACCGAGAGGTAGGCGACGCCAGCAGCGCCAACCGTCCCGGCAAACCGGCAGGACTCCTCCAGCCCCAGCCCATCAGGCAGCCATTCGTCGGCGAGAAAGCGATAGCCAACCGGGAAATCCCCTACCGCTTCCTTGACCGCGGCCACGACCTCCAGGGCGAACCGCTGGCGGTGCTCCAGCGTCCCCCCGTAGATATCTTTCCGCCTGTTGGTTCGCGGCGACACAAACTGGGCGAGGAGGTATCCTGTGCCGCCGTGAAGTTCCACCATATCGAAACCCGCCTGCTTCACCCTGAGAGCGGCATGGGCAAACGCGCCGACGATGTCCTGTATCTCCTCCGTGGTTAAGGCTCGAGGAACCCGACCGAAGGTCTCAACCGGCGAAGGCGCCAACGGCTGGTCCACAGCGGCAAACCGGCCAGCGTGGTTGATCTGGACTGAGGCTAACGCGCCCTCCGTTTGAATCGCGGCAGCAAGCTCCGCCAGCCCTTCGAGGCAGTCATCCGTGTCCACTCTGAGGGTTCGGGGCGACCCTCTGCCCTTCCCGTAGTCGATCGTGGCATTCTCGACGACCACAAGTGCAACCCCGCTCCGTGCCATGAGCCGGTAGTGCTCAAGGAGGAGCTTGCTCACCGTTCCGCCCTTCCCAGCATACCCGAGGTAGAGCGGTGCCATGGTGAGGCGGTTCCGCAATGTAACCTGCCCGATAGCAAAAGGCGCAAAAAGTTGATCATACATGGGCCGCTCCTTGTGGCAGGAAACGAGGCGGGAGGTTCGCATGTCAGCTTGGTCGGCTCGGCTTAGCCCCGGGCCGAGAAATCTCGGTGAGCTCGGCGATAAAGGGCCCGAACACCAGCTCGCCCTGGGCCATGACCGGCAGTCGTTCCTGAGTGTCCGTGAACCAGACCAGGAGTTTCGTTGTCCGATTCCGGCTCAAGATCCCCTGGCCCCGCTCAACGGTCGCCTCGACCTTGAGCGTCGCGAAAGTCCCTGCCGGCGTCGTGACCTGCTCCCGACCCACGACCCGCACCGCAACCCAGACGGCGGTCCTGCCGTCCGAGACGTGGATGCGGGTCTCTGATATCCCGCGCTCCAAGAGGCTCCGAAACCAGAAGATGCAAGAGACGGGATCCAAGGTGTCGGAGCGGATCGGAATGGGAGGACGGCAGCGATGGCCAATCTTGCAGTAAGTGGCCTTATTCTTCGCGGTATCGAACACGACCCGGGCAGGGTTCAGCTCTCCTTCCTCCTCTTGGTTTCTGAGATAGAGAAGGGTCCGACTCATGCCCGGATCGGTGAATCCCTCCCACGTGTTCCTTACGTTGTGGATCACGGCAACGACCGAATCCGTCTGCATGGTGCCACGAAAATGGAGGGCCTCCCTACCATTCACCTCGGCGCGACCGAGAGATTCGAGCGTCGCGATTCCAGCCCGGACCGGTCCCCACCGGAGCGCGTAAGTGAGTTTCTCTCCATCGGTTCGGATCGAGGCCTCGGAGATCCGACCCGGCCAGGCAACGGAAACGACGAAGAGGGCGACCACGACGGGTATCAGCACGGCCGTTCGTTTTCTGGTATCGTTCTGCGAGGCCATCGAATCCTTTCCTTGCCCAACCTTACCTCACCAGTAACAGAGAGGGACAACCCCTGTCAAATGGGCTGGAAGCCTCCTCCTTGATCCCGGAGTGAACCATAACGGACTTGCAATAGGTGGCCAACACCGTTTATAAAGAGGCGTGTTAACGCAACATACCTGGAAACGAGAGAAGGGGGACTGCCCCGGCGCTCTTGCGGCTTCATGCCGCCCGCGATTGGGCGTTCTGCTCCTCTGCCCAAGACTGAGAAGAGATGCCAATGGTGAAGACTCAGTTGGATATGGTTCGGGAACGGGTCCGAGAGAAGCAGCAAAGCTACACCACGTACAACTTCAAGCGTCTCCAGGAGGAGGCCTTTGCAACCTTCTTCGACCTAGCTCAGGAGTACACCGACCTCGATACCCTCTACCTTGTCTGCACCCTGGTCCCGAAGGAATTCTTTGGCCTCCACGCCCGTCTCCACCTGTTGGATAACGACAGCAAGACGCTCCGCGTCGTCTGTTCGAGCACGGAAGGAATCCAGGAGGGAATCGTCCTGAGCCCTCCCGAGGTCTGCGTCTCGGAGCAGCCGAACTTCGCCGGAAATTCCTACCTCATCCCTATCCGTGGGAACAAGGCGGTCGCCGACCTTCTGCCCATGCAGCACTTCAAACACGTCATGGGGATGTTCGAGCTTTTTCCGTCGGAGGGAATTAGCGACCAGGAGCGGTTCTTCCTGGAAAAATTCACCAACCGCATCGGGTATAACCTGCACCAGAAACAGCTCATCCATCAAATCCTGCACCACATTAAGTTCATCAACCAGCTGGCGGCCGATATCGAACACAACGTCATTTCGCCGAATATCTACTACCGCCTCTTCTTGAAGAAGCTCCGGCGCAGCATCGAAGACAATGGACAGATCAAGGATAAGGTCCGAGAGTTGGTCTCCTTCTGCCCCGAGATCGACGAGCGGACCTGTCAGAAACTCCGCGACATCTTCAAATCCTTGGAGCAAACAACCCAAGATCTATCCGGCGCTTGCGATGAAATGGAGCGACATTACGAGCACACGAGCCTCTACCTGGAGACCCTTCTCCGGCGCGAGCACTTCCGTCGCGGTAGCTACGTCCTCCGCAAGCAGCAGTGTAACTTCAAGAAGGAGATCATCGAACCGGTCTTGACCCGCTATCTCCCGCGGTTCAAACACAAGGGCATCGTGGTGGACAACCGCCTGGAGGACGTTCCGGATGAAGATCTGGAATTGGTGGTGGACAAGGGACTGCTGGCCCAAGTGTATGATAACTTTTTCTCCAATGCGGTAAAATACACCCAGGAAATCGTCGATGCGTACGGTTACAAGGTGAAATTCATCTCCTACGGGAAGCGCTTACTAGAAGGCTACTTCGGCAAGGGGGTGGACGGCATCAAGTTCTCGGTCTTCACCACGGGGATACCGATCCTTCCCGAGGAAGCGGCGCGACTTTTCGACGAGGGCTACCGTCGACCGGGAAGCGACCTCGAGGCGGGGACCGGGCACGGCCTCCACTTTGTCCGCACTATCATCGAGATCCACGGTGGCGAGGTGGGAGTGGAGCCCAAGAAATACGGCAACTCCATCTTCTTCATCTTACCCCACCGGAGGAACCATATACCTCCCGCGCTTGAGACCTAGAGGAGAGGAGCCCGTCATGATGAAGGCTCTCATCTGGTGGGTAGGCCAGTCGCTCATGGGGTTGTTCTGCCTCGGTTTCCTCCTTCTCGGTATCGACCTCTGCCGGGCCTCCTTCCACCTCAAGGAGCCCTATCAGTTCATCCTCACCTTTTTCGCCTCCAACCTGATCATGCTTGTGAGCGCGGCTCTTTTGGCCGGTCTGGTTGTCCGGATAATCGGTCGTGTCAGAGGCCGCCATCAGACCCCACCCCAGCCCGACCCCGCTGACACCGAGCAGCCAGATCACCGGAGTGCCATGGGAGGCATAGATCCGGGACGCTGAGGCGGCACTTTCTCAAGGGTGAGCGGTTCTGTTCCGCGAGCGCGGTGCTCGAAATGCAGAGACTATGGGAGCCGGAAACACCTCTCAACACTCTGGGGGACGAGGGCGAAAGCGAAGACTCCGCGGCTTGCAAACGGTACCCCAACCTCCTGAGACGCGCTTCTTCCGATACCGGGAAGTTGTCCCAGAGTTTTCCGCCTTCTGCCAAAGCCTCTATGCCCCCCTACCAACGCATCTCCGGGTGAATACCCTCAAGACGTCGACGACGGAGATTCGCCTTCGTCTTGAACGCCGGGGGCTCGCTCTCGCGGAGGTGGATCAGACGGACCTCGTCCTGCGGGCGGCGAGCCTGCCTCAGCCGGGGACGCTTGTCGAGTATGCTCTGGGTCTCTTCCACCCCCAGGCACTCTCGTCGGTTGTTACGGCTCTTGCCGTGGCGCCGGCCCCTGACCATCTCGTGCTGGAGAGGAGGCCATCCAATTTCTCCTTGAAAAACGGCCAGCCAGGGTAGAGCCCATTAGCCTGGGTTTTCCCCACAGCCCCGGCCTGACTCGTTGGCAGGAGACCATGTATGACTCATCCATCCAGCACTGCTGGCGAATCTACCCTCACCAGCTCGACACGGTGGGATTCTTCCTGGCCCGAGTTGCTCGAGACGCCTGAGCGTGACCGCGTGCTGGGGTTCTTCGCTGACCGATTCGGTATGAATCTCTCCGTGTTCGCCGGATACGAATTGCGGAAGAGGGGTACTTCGGTCTGGATCGTGAGGAGTGACCCCCGCCTGCCGGCTCTTGCGGGACTCAAGGTGAGGTCGGTGGGACTCATGCTCCTCCGCCAGGTGGGACGATACCTGAAGCCGACCTCCGCGGCCCTGCAGGTCTGGGGTGTTTACGCTAAAGAAAATGTCATCAGGCTTAGTTCCGAGAAACTAGAAGAACTGGTGGAACAGGGTGAGATACGGGGAGATTTCGCCGGCACTCCCGGCTACGTCATCGTCAGCCTCGAGGATCGTCCTGTAGGCTGCGGCCTCTACCTTCCTCCTCGCCTCCTCTCGATGCTCCCTCATCTCTTTCGGGGTAAGACGGTGGCTCTCGGGAATGAATGAAACGGGGAGTGCCGGGAGATCGGGCCTCCACCGCTTGGAGCGAATTCTCGCTGCATTTTTCTCCCGGAAAAACAAAAACGGAGCACAGCTTGCTCCGCTCCCTCAAGGGCCCATTTAGCACTCCCGCGGCCTCAGCGGTAATCGCTCTAATCGACTCGTCGTTTAGGCTCAACTACCGGGTCCAACGCTACGACTCCTTGTTGCTGTTATCCTCGCTCTTGCTCGTTGTCGTCTCCTCTTTGGTGCTGCTCTCCTTGTGAGCGCTCGCTCCGGGCTTTTTCCCGGCATAGTCAGTGACGTACCAACCGGTTCCCTTTAGGTGAAAGGTAGTATGGGAAATCACCTTGTGTAGGCCACCTTTACAGTGAGGACAGTCACTGAGCGGGGGATCAGAGAACTTCTGGAGCGCTTCTGAGATCCTCCCGCAAGAACCGCATTGATACTCATAAATGGGCACGACGCTTCACCTCCCCATCCGCACGTAGTATCGCCAGCTGGAACAAACTAACATACTAAAATATAATGACCCTGCCCTCTCTGTCAAGAGAAGAGCCTTTTATCCCGCAGCACCTCCATGGATCCAAAGCTCCGATAGCCCTGGACCACATGGTCCATATGAGCCAGGCCCACGTTCCCGAGAGCCTTTTGGGTAATCTCGTGGACCCTGATTTCTTCTCGCACGCGCTCCTCGGGCTCGGCATCAAACCGCTGAAGGAACTTACAGAAGCGGACTACGTGGACAAGTTCATGGGTCGCCACGTACACCATCAGGGGAAACAACCGGAGATTCTCGTCTCGCCCCAGGGCTGCGGCGATGGTGTGATCCTGGAGGCAAATCTTGAAAAAGTCGTACGGTCTGGCCTCGCGAAGCTGCGGTTCCATGAAGCGGCCATAGCGAGTGATTTGCGCAAAGGCGCCGTCGGTGATCTCCTCGGCGCTCAGGGTGGCCAGGGTCGCGATATCGTACCGCACGTGCCGCCAGTCGCTCGTCGAGATCTTGAAATGGTTGGCGGTCACGTCTTCGGCGATCTCCACCGCCTGCGCTACGACCGCCATCTCGTTCGGGTCGAAGGTATGCATGCTCACCGCGCTATCGCTCATTTCTCGGAGACAGAGCCGCGCCGTCAATCTGGCCAGATGGGCTTGCGCTTGGCGAGGAAGGCGGCCATCCCCTCTCGCGCCACCGGCATCACCCCGTTGGCGGCGATAACCTCGCTCGTGTAGGCATAGGCCAGTCGCTCCGCCATCTCGATCTGCCGGTA
>JAGFXI010000131.1 GCA_017861095.1 Deltaproteobacteria bacterium
AACCATGAAGCCATGACTGGAGATACCTCTCTTAATGCCTAGAGTGCCTATAGTTACCTAAAGTGCCTAAATTTATCAGCTTTAATGCAAAAATATAACATCCCTCTTTAAGTGCATAGGTGCAACGACCCGCTGCCATTGTATTCGCCGGGTTGACGGGGAATCAACCTGCAGGTTAGCATACCTGGGCGCCTTGACCCCGGGGCACCCCTTTCCCTATAGTAGCCCCCGTATTGTGGAGCCCTGAAAACCATATCGCCCGCGGAATACAACCGAGTGAGGAGATGCAGGCGGTGGAGAGAGCAAGAGGAGGTCGAACCCGGGAGGTCGCGGTCCAGGCCCTTCGCCCCTTCGGCACTACGATTTTCACCGAGATGACCAGCCTCGCCATGAAATGGAGTGCTGTCAACCTCTCCCAAGGCTATCCGGATTTTGACGGCCCCGATGAGATCAAGGCCAAGGCGGCTGAGGCGATTCTCCGCGGTCCCAACCAGTATGCGCCGTCCATCGGGATACCCGCAATCCGCCAGGCGGTGGCCCGCAAGATGAAACACTTCTACGGGGTGGATGTTGACCCGGACAACGAGGTGACCGTCACCTCCGGCGCTACCGAGGGTTTATGCGCCACCCTCCTCGCCATTCTGGAGCCGGGCGATGAGATCATCCTCCTCGAGCCTTCCTATGACACCTACCCTCCTATCGCCTCACTGGTGGGGGCTCAGATTCGCTACGTCGCCCTTGAGCGTCCCGATTTCGCCTTGCCGCAAAGGGAGCTCGTGAAGGCCTTCGGCCCCAGGACCAAGGCCATCGTGGTCAACAATCCCCAAAATCCCTGCGGCAAGGCCTTCACCCGGGACGAGCTCGCCTTCATCGCTTCTCTGTGCGAGAAGTACGATGCCTACGTCATCGGCGACGAGGTATACGAGCACCTCGTGTACGAGGGCCGAGAGCACGCTACCCTGCTCAGCGTGCCAGAGCTCCGAGATCGTGCCTTCGTCGTCTCCTCCACGGCGAAGACCTTCTCCATGACCGGATGGAAGATCGGCTATGTGGTGGCTGCACCGGAGCTGAGCCGGGCGGTACGGATGAGTCACCAGTTCATCACCTTCTGCGGTCAGCCGCCCTTGCAGGAGGCGATGGCCTTCGCCATGAACCTTCCCGACAGCTACTATCGCGAATTTCTCGCCGATTACAGCCGGAAACGCGACTGGCTCTGCGATGCCCTCGCAAGCCTGGGCTTCCGGGTCTACCCGCCGGAGGGGGCCTACTACGTCCTGGTGGATATCACCTCCATCGGGTTCGAGGACGATTTGGAATTCTGCCGCATGCTCCCGGAGCGGGCCGGAGTGGCCGCCATCCCTTGCTCCCTCTTCTGGAAAGACCGTTGGCAGGGGCGCGAGCTCGTCCGGTTCTGCTTCTGCAAAAAGGACGAGACCCTCGACGAGGGGATCAGGCGGCTCAGGAGGTGGCTGACGTGAGAGTTGTCGCAGCACAGATGGATCTGGTTTGGCACGACCGCGCCGCCAATCACGCCAGAGCGCGCGAGCTGGCCGAGGATGCCAGGCGACAGGACGCGGAGCTCCTCGTCTTTCCGGAGATGTTCGCCACGGGATTCTCCATGGACACCTCCGTCACCGCCGAGCCCCTGGACGGCCCCACTCCTACCTTCCTTCGCACTCTGGCCCGCGATCTCGAGATGGCCGTTGTGGGCGGCTTCGTTCTCGCCCGCTCCCCCGACGCCCGGCCCCTGAACGTCGCTCTGGCCGTTGATCGCCGGGGCGAGCACCTGGCGCTCTATGCCAAGATGCACCTCATCGCCCTCCTCGGGGAAGACGGCAGCTACGAGCGCGGAGAGGGGCCAGTCCCCTTCGACCTGGGACCGGTCCGCGCAGCGGCTTTTGTCTGCTACGATCTCCGCTTTCCCGAACTCTTCCGCGCCGTCGTCGATGTGTGCGGCCTCGTCATGGTCATCGCGTCCTGGCCTGCAACCCGACAGCTTCACTGGGATCTCCTCCTCCAGGCCCGAGCCGTGGAAGGCCAGTGCTTCGTTGTGGGAGTGAACCGAGTGGGCGAAGGGGGAGGATATATCTTTGCCGGCGGTTCCGCTATTATCGACCCCCTGGGTCAGGTCCTCGCCAGCGCCGGGAATGAGGAGAGACTCGTCATCGCCGACCTGAACCCGGCGGAGGTCACCGAGGTTCGTGCCACTCTTCCTTTCCTCAGAGACCGGAGACCCCAGCTCTTCCGCGACGCCGCCGAGCGAGCCGCCGCAAACACCAGCAAGAGAGCCTCATAGGCCCCAACCCGCATTATGCACGGGACGCCTGTTGCGCCTGCGGATCTGGCCGTCCTTCTCCCCGAGCGGTAGACTCTGTTCGAATGGCGCGAGACAGGGATGGTCTATGAGGCAAAGCGCATCCGGAGCCACTACATTCCTTTGCTGGCAGCGAGGCTTCCCGGATTTTGTGCGCCTCTCCGCTACAGCGGCAAGCCTCACTCGATACTATTAATGCCGCGATCACGCCCCGGCGTGACGCCTTTGCCGAATAGACTTCCCTGCCGTAGTCCACTCCATCGCCGTAGGCGACTCGTGCATAATGCGGGCTAGTCTCTCAGCGAGAAGGGATTGAACCTCGTGGTGTGATCGTAGACGTCGAGCCCTTCCTTCGTTTTCAGGAATTTCACTACCGCATAGGTAAGGGGCGTTGCGACCGCCTCGTAGGCGGACTTCGCCATCCACTGGGTGATCACCGCCGAGGCGAGTCCGGCTGCGGGAATCATGCCCGCAAAGGCAAGGGTCATGAAGACAAGCGAATCCAGCCCTTGTCCCACCAAGGTGGAACCGATGGTCCGGCTCCAGAGCCATCGCCCCCGTGTGGCTATCTTCATCTTGGCGAGGACAAAGGAGTTGGCGAACTCACCGACGAGATAGGCGAGAAAGGATGCGGCGAGGATCCTGGGCGCATAGCCCAGAATTCGCTCATAGGCGGCCTGTCCGTCCCAGAAGGAAGCCGCAGGCAGGACCTGGGCGGCGACTATGGCGACGACGACGAGGAGGTTGGAGAGAAATCCGAGCCAGATCACCCGCCGCGCCTCCCGGTAGCCGTAGACCTCGGTGAGGACGTCCCCCAGGATGTAACTCACCGGGAAGATGATGACGGCGGCAGGCACGGTGAGGCCGAAGATATCCACCAACTTTACGGCGATGATGTTTGCGGTCACGAGGCAGATGATGAAGAGAGCAACAACGAGGACAAACCACGACGAGTATCCGGCACAACGGTGACGCTGTTCCAGACCGCCCAAGGATTTCTCCCAAATGAACGAGTCTCTTCAACCCCCCTTTCGCAAGAAGGGGTTGGGGGGGATTTCCCGGTCAATGGCCTAGGTGAACTGCATGGCGGCTATACCACGTGGTGGATGTCGTCAAAAGGATCGGGTGGGATGTGCACGCTCATGAGCTTCCACATGTTCCGCCGGAAATAGCAGATCTCGCTCACTTCACATTGGAGCATGATTTTCCCGCGGCCGCCCTCTTTGAGGACCTTCGCCAGCCTATTGAAGACGCTGATGATCTCTTGGGGAGTGTCTTCAATCTCCCTCGCTCCGGTAAGCTCGAGCCGCTCGGCCTCGGGGTCGTAGTACACGTAGTCGAAAAGACCCCGCAGGAACTTCTCAATCTTCTTGAAGTCGCCCTTGGTCACACCGGCAAAATTCCCACAGTGCAGGCTACAGGTGCTTTTCATCGCTGCCCCCTGTCTCTTTCCGGGTGGGATGAGTTCCCGCCGCTGGAATCATGGTTTTTCAGGTGAACATGTTGATGGCGCACTGGCTGGCGATCTTGAGATATTGCTCGGCGTTCATTACCTGGACGCCTTCGCGGAGATCGTCCTCCGTCAGCTTCATCATATCCATGGTCATCCTGCAGGCCACGAGATGGATCCCTTCGAGTTGGGCGACCTCAAGGAGCTCTTCCACGTCGGGAATATTTGCTTCCTCGATCTGCTTCTTCATCATCCCCGTTGCCATCGCCGCCATACCGGGAATGGCCCCCAAGAACCCAGGCGGATGGAATTTCACTTTGGCGAGAAACCCCTTTCTGACGATGTTTATGCCCATGAAGGTGTAGAAAATGGTCGCCTCGTGGCCGAGTCGCACGGAGTTGATGGCCAGGATGAGGGACGGATAGGCCCCATCTAGGGTACCCCGCGAACAGATGAAGGTATACTTTTGCTTGGCCTTTTCTTCCATGTGCCCTCCTCTGTATCCCGCCCGCCTCCGCGGGCGAGTGTTATCTACGCCGAAGACTAAGAGCCTTGTGCTTACAGTATCTGTCCTGATGGGATAGGAGAAAAGTCATGGAGATCATGATACCGTATTTGTCCCGAGGAACAAGTCATTTCAGAGCAACCCCCGCCCTTTTGCGGAAACCTCGGGCGAATTATCCTGCTCCGTGTTCATCTGTGCAAATCCGTGTCGTATCCCGTCTCAGACGAAGATCTTCCCCGGATTGAGGATCAAGTTCGGATCGAAGACAAGCTTGATTGCCCGCTGGAGCCGGATGCTCTCCTCCGAGAGCTCCATGGGCAGGAACTCCCTCTTGGCAAAGCCGATACCGTGCTCACCGGAGATGGTGCCTCCGAGGGAGAGCACCCGCTCGAGCACAGCGCGGACCCCCTCCATCACCTTCGGAGCCTTTTCCCGGCTCTCCGCAGTAATATTAAGATGGATGTTTCCATCACCGGCGTGGCCGAAGCAGTAGATCTTGATCCCGTAACCATCCTCCACCGCCGGGAGGCCGCTCACGAACTCCGCAATCCGGCCGATGGGAACCACCACGTCCTCGGGGATGTAGAGCGGAGAGCTATGTTCGATCCGGAGCGACACCTGCCGCCTCACCTCCCACATCTGCATCCGCTTGTTGGCATCGGGTGCGAGCACCACATCCATCGCTCCCCGTGCTAGGCAGATCTCTCCCAGTTCCTCTATCTCTCGGTCGATCATCCCCGGGACGCCGTCGGTCTCGACCAGGAGGGAGGCACCCGCCTCCTGAATCCCCTGAAAGGGAAGCAGGTCCCCTACCAGCTTGATGCAGTGGTGATCCATGAACTCAACAGCCGAGGGGATATGCCCGCCCACGAGAATCGAGGTCACGGCCCCCATGGCTGAGGCGAGTTCCGGGAACAGGGCAACCATGGTGGTTACCGCCGGCGGATGGGGAATGAGCTTCAAGAAAAGCTTGGTGATGACACCAAGGGTCCCCTCGGAGCCTACCAGGAGGTGGGCGAGATCATATCCCACGACACCCTTTCGGGTCTGCACCCCTGCCCGGATCGCCTCCCCCGTGGGGAGCACCGCCTCCAGACCGAGCACGTAGTCCCTTGTGGTCCCGTACTTGACGCAGGACGGTCCTGCGGCGTTGGTTGCGGCATTGCCCCCGATGGAGCAGGTGTCCAGACTCGCCGGGTCCGGTGGATAGAAGAGCCCTTCTTTCTGGGCCGCCTTCTTGAGTTCGAGGTTGACGACGCCCGGCTCCACCACCGCGATGAGGTTCTCCCCATCGATTGCAAGGATCCGGTTCATCCTCGCCATGGAAAGCAGGGCGCCGCCTAGGAGCGGCACCGCGGCGCCCGTGAGCCCCGTGCCGAGTCCTCTCGGAGTCACGGGGAACCGGTAGATGTTCGCGAGGCGAAGGAGAGCCTGCACCTGCTCCCGCGAGGTCGGCTCTACCGCGACCTCGGGGAGGCGGGCGTACTCGGAGGCATCTTTCCCGAAGGCCTCCCGCTTCTCCGGGTCCCAGACCAGGGCGTCCTCTCCCACCGCCTCGCGGATGCGCTCGATGATCTCTGGAGTGATGGCTGAGTAGGATGGCATGTTACAGTTCATGATGCTCGAAGC
>JAGFXI010000132.1 GCA_017861095.1 Deltaproteobacteria bacterium
ACGGCCATCTCCACGATCTCGCGACGGCGTCTCGCGCATAATGCGGGTTAGGAACGCATCCTAGCAGATGTTTCTATGCCCACCAAAGGGGAAGATCTGCCTCTCCTCGAAGAATCTCTTGAGACTTGCCTCATGCTCAACTAGA
This sequence comes from Deltaproteobacteria bacterium, assembly GCA_017861095.1. GTDB lineage: Bacteria > Desulfobacterota > Syntrophobacteria > BM002 > BM002 > JAGFXI01. The sequence continues at coordinate 146 of JAGFXI010000132.1, forward strand.
ATCACCGCGGGAAGTCTTCCGAGAGCATTCAGAGACGAATTCCATTCGCTGCAGCGGGAGCTCGTCTTGACTCGGAAGTCAGCCTGGCCGATCACCGAGGGTAGGAGATGCGGGAAGATCTATGATGTCGTGTATAGTTGTGTCCGGGATCACCACGAACATGGTGAGCTGAGAGGGATAGAAGTTCATGGAACCAGGGTTTTTCCAAGAGTGCTTGTTTGCTGCTCTCCGGGCCGCCAGGGCGGCCGGAGATGCCATTCTCACTGTCTATCACGGCGAGTTCGACGTGGAATACAAGGAGGATCATTCGCCTCTCACCGTGGCCGACAGACGGGCCCATACCGTCATCAAAGAACATCTCGCCGCGGACGAGCGTCTCGGGGGGATCCCGCTCCTCAGCGAAGAGGGCAGATCCATTCCCTACGAGGTGAGGAGCCGATGGGATCACTTCTGGCTCGTCGATCCCCTGGACGGCACAAAGGAGTTCGTGAAGCGATTGGACGAGTTCACGGTGAACATTGCTCTCATCCAGGCGGGGAAGCCGATCTTGGGTGTCGTCCTGGTACCGGCGCAAGGTCTCCTCTATTATGGCTTGCAGGGGCTGGGCTCGTACAAGGTCAAGAGACCTGACGCGGTACCGGACCTGGTCGAGGGGCTCGCCAAGGCTTCCGGTCGCGATGCCCTTGTGAGAGCGCTTCTTGACGGATCAGACCGCCTGCCGCAGGCGGAGCGAAGATTCGGTGAGGTCGCCTTGATCTCGGCAGGGAGCGCCCTCAAGTTCGCCCTTGTCGCCGAGGGGATTGCCGACATCTATCCCCGCTTTGGGCCCACCATGGAATGGGATACGGCTGCTGGCCAGTGCCTCGTTGAGCAGAGTGGCGGGACCGTCGTCGAACTAGGCGCCCAGATACCCTTGGTCTACAACAAGCGGGAGCTCTTGAATCCCCATTTTATCTGCCGCGCGGCCCACTGCCTGCATCTCCCCTACCCTCTCGAGTGAGGCCGCATCGATCTCCGTCTCTTTGCCCATCCTGGTATGCACGCAGCCGTGAACTGTCTCAAGGCCGAGATGTAGGGTGGGCACCGCCCACCGAAAGATCATGAATCGACGAGGCAGGGAGGTCTGCTCCGCAAAGGCGCCACGCTGAGGCGTGGTCGCGCCATTGATAGTGGAGAGCGAGGTCGGGCCTTTCGGGCGGGGTGGTGGTGGAAAGCCCGGGGAACTTTCCTGCCGGCGAAGGAAGGTAGATGCTCCGGATGCGCTTTGCGCCGCAGACCACTCTGCCTCCGGCGCCGCTCCGTTCTGCACACCCGGTGGCACGGCCATCTCCACGATTTCGCTACGGCGTCTTGTCCATAATGCGTGCTAGGACCCGGGGAAGATGGTTGCCAGGAGGGCGAGGTCGTTGACAACCTGCCACTCACCACCTCCCGTCTCCACCCACTCCTCCCAGGCATCGAGGCGTTTCAGCGCGGTCGCCTGTTGGCGGACTGCGGGTTCGCCGTTTTCGACGGTTATGGAAATTACCCGACATCCCTCCATTTGCAAGGGAAACTCTTTCACCGGCTCCGGGATCTGCTCCTTCCCCAGATTGGCGAGAATCAGCACATACCGCTCTTCCGCATGCGTTTCACCGAGGTGGGCAACGGCGTAAAGCAGAGCTCCGGCAATGTCCAGGTGCCCTACGGATCGCGGGGAGGGAGTGAACTCGTCGAACTTCTTCTTGAGGAAACGCTTCTGTTGCATGGCCAAGGAGGGTCGCACGTCCAACGAAACGCTGACAATGGTATCTCTGTCGCTGAAATTTCCCATGCCGAGACAAGCAATTCCCAGCGACTCTCCCGGCTGGATGGCGCTCAGAAAGTAGTTGAGGACCTCCTGCGCTGGTGTCGACCTCAATCGAGCGGCGTCAATGAGAAGGTAGGCTGCTCTCGGCTTCCGCGCCGGTTCAGTGCAGCCAGCGATTCCCAAGGCTTGGGCCAGGAAGAGTATTGCCACCGCCCATCTCATTGGGGAACCTGCTCCTCCAGGAATCCCTCGGCGCGTCTGCACCGATACCGCACAAGGCCCTCCACCCAGAGGGGTGGCACGATGAGAAGGTCGTAGAACTGTACCCCGAGTCTGCCTAGGTGCAAGAATAGATGCCCCAGGGCTCGGAGCGAGAAGGCGGCCCAGCGGAGAGCAGCGGCGGCGGTGATCCCGAGCACGCTGCGTCCCGTTTTGACCAAGGACTCAAGGGGTATCGCCCCAAAAGTCAGGGCGAAGGGCAGGACAAGAGCGATCACCATCTGGCCGGTGACGGGAATCCATGTGCGCACTGGTTGCGTCCCCTGATTGTTGGCAAGAGATTGCTGGAAGAACTGGAGTTCGCCGGCAAGCTGTTCTCCCACATAGGCAAGGGACGCCTCCACCCCCGCTAGAATCGTGAGAATGAGAAAGGCAGCCGTGGCGAGACGGCGCCGCATCTTGTCATCAAGCTGGCCTAAAGAGGGAAACAGTCGAGTGATGCCCAAGAACTCCATGAGGCAGAGGCCCATGGCAAACTCAACAAAGATGATGACCAGAGCGGCGACACTCGAGGATCTAAAGCTGCCGATGTAGCTACTGCCTCCAACCATCTCCGACATCGGGAGGGCGATGAGATGAAAGTTGAGCACCGCGCCACCGAGGGCGATGAACAAGAAGGCGGCCGCGGTAAAGAATCTGGTCAGGGAAGATGCAGTCAGAGCGCGTACCGCCTGGTCCGATTGTGAACGGATCTCTTGATACTCGGCCATGGAGATATCGACCAGCTTGGCCCGCTCCTCCAGGCGCTTTATCCTGTTCCCCATCTCGTCGAGGATTTCGGAGACCTTCCGCCAGTACGGCATAATCTTCTTAAGGATGGCCTGCCGCTCACTCACCGCCCGGTTGTAGTCCGTCATAGCCGTCTGATACTGAGATTCGACGGTCTTGTGGATATGGGTCAGTATCGGCGCAACTAACGCGTCACCTTCTGCGGGGAGCTTCGCCAGGACCTCCACAGCCCGCACCCAGCCGGGGGGAGGCGGCGGCAACAAGGTGCTGTTCCGGTATTCTTCATCGATTTTCCTGCTTTGTTCCACTAGGCTTTGCTGCAAGGCGGGGTAGCCGCTCAGGTCGGAGGTGGCCGTGTCGGCGATCCGCTGAAACTCACGCTCCAGGGCCCGCTCCCTCTCCTCCACTCCGGCGTTGATCATGACCTCCCGAGTACGGGCGGCCACCTTCCGCTCCATGAGCAGGGTGGAACGAGAGGCCAGGCGGAGGGCGCCGTAGATCATACGGCTGAAGGAGATGATGGCTCGATGGGCAGGAAAGCGAGCAAGATAGAGGAAGGCGACGGCGACGCCGATCCAGAGGAGCACCGAGAGCAATGGTGAGCCGGGCCAGATGATGAAGAGATCGCGGTGTGACATAGGGTCCCTCCTTTTCCTGCACCATCTCGCCTGAGACTATTGTGCTCATCTGCCCGAGAGGGTTTAATCGTTGTCCCAATCGCCATCAACGGTAAGGGCCGCTCTTCCCCACGGGAGATCGGCAACGGCACTTCCAGTGACACACCGCGGTAACCTAAAAGAGACGTCCCCTCTTCCGTGCGTCCTGGAAGAGATCCTCGCTTCCGAGCGGGTTGGCGGGTCGAACTCTTCTCCCTCCCTCTATTCGCCGGAGCCACCGAGCACAGAGGGGCCGTCCTCGCCGCTCGGAACCCGCCATGTGTGGGCCTGCAGCCCCTCGAAGAAAGCAAGATCCATACCATGGATTTCGGGTGTGCCCATTGCCCCTCGCAGGGCAGTCTCCGACTCATGCTATCGTCTGAGGCCCCTCCCTAGCTTGAACAAGGGGCCGAAAATACGAAAGCCACCCAGACAATCAGGGTGGCTTTCCAACATTTCGGAAACCTGTGAAAGCGAGAAATCCAATCGTGGCAATGCTCAGTTATTCGGCCCGGTGCAGTCTCATCGACCATCGACGAACGCAGCAACCAGATCTGCCTGGAGCGTTGTTTTCTTAGCCGCCGTCCACGTGGAGTCTCTCCTTCACCCGGAACCAACCGGTGGGGTCCTTGAAGTACTCACGGGTGTTTTCCAGGGACAGGCGGTGCTCCCTCTCCATCTCGGCCAACATGCCGAAGAAGGTCTTCTCCTTGGGATCGGCGGCCTTTTTCTGCAGATCGCTGTAAAATTTCTCGCCCTTCTTCTCGAAATTGATGGCAATCTTCACGGCCTCGAGATCGTTGTTGTCGACCTTGGCGGTCTTCTCAGCGATCTTGCTCAGCTTGGCCAGGACGGACTTGATCTTGGTGCCCTTGACCGTAAGGGCCAACCTCTCGGGCCACTTGCCCTTCTCCTTCAACTTCTTGTGGAGCGCCTTGATCCGGTCGTAGTGCTCGGCTTCGTCATTAGCGATGGACATGAACATCTTCTTGCCGAACTCGTTCTTCGTTCTTGCGGCGTGCTGCAGGTAGAAGTCCCTCTCTGTTGATTCGTTCTTGAGCGCCACCTCTAAAGCCTTGATCCGATCTTCTGCCTTCTTAGCCATACTCCCTCCTCTTCAGTCGCCGGTACCACCGAGCACACTCATCGACTCACCCTATCTTGTTTTCGCTCCCCCTTCATACACCAAATAATACTTAAAAACCAGAGTAAGTTGCCTCCCAGGTGCAAATTTCGGCAAAAGTTCCCGAAGATGCCGTCGGTGACTTCCGCAGTCCGACAACAAGGTTTGAGCCGGTTATCCCACAATCAACAACGCGCTCATCATATTACTTCAACTTTGGGAATTTCAACACAATACTGTCACCGCGGGCGTCACGATCGACATTTACCGTGAGTTCCAGGCTATCGTTTCTAACCCCGATGGCAAGGGGGCCTTTCTCCTTCTCCCCCTCAAAATGGGTGATATGGCGGACGGCATCTACCACCCTCGCGCCCACCCCGGCTCCGGGTGAAGGCAGTTCAGCCTTGCGATACTTCGCAGTGACCGTAACGTCTCCGCCCTTTGCGACAGACAGTGTAATCTTCTTGGCGTTGAAGTTCACACCATGGAGAACGGCCAAGGCCAACCACTTAAGGGCTGCCTCGTCTAGATCCTTCTCCTTGGCGATGACGGACATCTCGCGAAGAGGATCCGTCGCTGCAAAACAGTCTATGAGCTCCTGAACCTTGAGGTGCTGGCTTCGTTTTTCTTTCATTGTTTGGCCCTCCTTCTGCAACCATGTGCACGTGAAGGTTTTCGACCCCCGATTTGCGCACAACATAACCACGAATCTTGCTGAGACAAGTCTCGGTGCGGGAAAAACCCTGGCGACGGCGCTGATCTGTCGGGTTTTCTAGGCGGTTCCAGCACCAATCTCAGAAACTCCCACAATCCTGGCATAGCGCGCGGCTGCGAGGACGAGACGTCGAATCGTGTAACCTGCATGAGGAACGAGGAGACGTGCACCTGTCGAAGGACCATCCGGAATGCATCCGCGCTCAGACGTGATTCCGCAGCTTGAGCTCCACCGGATGGGGGTTCAGGTACACCTGTTCTTTCAGGTAGGGCTGATCGTACTTCCTTACGTAGTGCCTGAGAAGTGTTATCGGCACAATGAGGGGAGCCAGACCTTCGTGATAGCCGTCAATAACCTCGATGAGCTCTTGCTTCTCGTCTGGAGAAAGCTCCTTCTTGAAGTAGCCCATCATATGCTGGAGCACGTTCGTGTTCTTCTTGACTGTGGTCTTCACCATGAGGGCCGCCACGAAGAGTGCCTCATACTCTCGATAGAGCTTCCCCGGCGGGATTTGCTTGGCTCCGGCCACCAGCTTGCCCATGAGTTGGTTGTGCTTCGGGCTGTGGGAAAGAATAAGGAGTTTGTGCTCCGTGTGGAAGGCGACCAGCTTCCCCCTGGTGGGATGGTCCTTCAGGAGGTCACGCCAACGCTTCAGGGTAAAAATGGATTCGATAAAATTCTCCCGGAGCTTGGGATCGTGGAGCCGCCCTTCCTCTTCCACCGGGAGCAGAGGAAAGTGCTCCATGAACATCCGGGCAAAGATGCCGACGCCCTTCCTCTCGGGCATACCCTTATAGCTGTACACGCGAACCCGCTCCATTCCCGAGCTAGGCGAGTCGCTCTTGAAGATGAAACCGCAGAGATCCTCCTGTTCGAGCTCCTTGAGGCGCCTCTCCGCCCAGGCGACCATCCGATCGGTGTGATCGACCCCGGTGCGGCTGGTTACCAGGCGAGGGGAGGCGGGATCACCTTGCAGACGCATGGACTCCCGCGGTACACCAAGCCCGCATTCAGTCTCCGGGCATACGGGAACGAATTCCACGTACTGGCCGAGGGTATCGGTAATGAAGCGATCGCGCTTGTGGCCGCCGTCATAGCGGACCGGCTCCCCCAGCAGACAGGTGCTGATTCCCAACCGTATGGTGCTCATCGCACCTCCCCTTTCGACATGTTTCTCTCCCCATGGAACCAGCAACCAGAGGCGAAACCAGCCACATGCTGCTGGCACTCCCCTTAT
>JAGFXI010000454.1 GCA_017861095.1 Deltaproteobacteria bacterium
GTAGCCGCGCTCCCGCTCCATCTGGAACTCGAGCTCTTGGAGCCGCGAATAGGCGGCCATCCCCTCTCGCTGGTAATTGTAGGCGAGGTCGAACATGGACGCATTGAGGGCGTGGAAACCGGCGAGGGTCACGAACTGAAACTTGTATCCCATCAGGCCGAGCTCGTCCTGAAACCGGCGGATGGTGCGCTCGTCAAGATGGCGTCTCCAATTGAAGGAGGGTGAGCAGTTGTAGGCGAGAATCTTGCCCGGGAATCGTTCCCGAACAGCCTGGGCAAACTCACGGGCCTCTCCAAGGTCCGGCGTCGAAGTCTCGCACCAGATGAGATCGGCGTAGGGCGCATAGGTGAGCGCGCGGGCGATGGCAAGCCCGAGACCTCCTTTCACCTCAAAGTAACCCTCGGGGGTCCTTCTCCCGGTGAGGAACGGGTGGTCCACGGGATCGATATCGCTTCTGAGCAGCTTGGCGCTGTGAGCGTCAGTTCTCGCGACGAGGAGGGTCGGTACGCCGAGAATGTCGGTCGCAAGGCGCGCCGCCGTGAACTTGCGCAGGAACTCCGAAGAAGGCACCAGCACCTTGCCGCCCATGTGCCCGCACTTCTTCAACGAGGATAGTTGATCTTCGAAGTGGACAGCCGCTGCTCCCGCCTCGATCATCGCCTTGGTGAGCTCAAAGGCGTTCAAGGGCCCACCGAAGCCGGCCTCGCCGTCGGCGACGATGGGCGCCAGCCAGTGGACCCTCGGGAGCTGGAATACCTCCTGGATCTGATCGGCGCGGAGGAGGCCGTTGTTGATCCTCTTCACCAGGGTGGGGACGCTGTCAGCCGGATAGAGGCTCTGGTCGGGGTAGGTCTCGCCGGCGTTGTTGGCGTCGGCTGCGACCTGCCAGCCGCTGGCGTAAATAGCCTTGAGTCCGGCGAGCACCTGCTGCACCGCCTGGTTTCCGGTCATAGCTCCGAGGGCGTGAACGTAAGGCTCGGTGTGGAGGAGGTCCCACAGGCGGTCGGCACCCAAACGGGCGATGGTATGCTCGACCTCCACCGAGCCCCGCAGTCTGATCACGTCTCCAGCCGAATAAGGCCGGAAGGTCCCCTGCCAACGGGGTTGACTCTTCCATGCCTGCTCCAAAGATTTGGCCGCTTCTATTCTGTCCATGAAGCCCCTCCTAATCCAGATGCTCGTATGCTACAAAGGTTATAGGGCTAACACTAATCTCGCCGGGCGGGTTGTCAATACAAAAAATCGCTGGCCCGCATTATGGAAGAAAGCTACGAAGAGGAGCTCATTATGACCCATGGAAGCAGTCACGGCAAGCTACTCCATGTGGGCGCACATCGTATCCGCCAATGCCTCGATACCTACCAGCGTCGATTCAAGGAGATCACCAGCAGGGCGCGGCTGCGGTTCGAGGAGTGCGACTGGCCGGGAATGCAGGCGGACGCAGCGGAAAGGCTCGAACTCTACCGCGATGTAGTGGACCGGGTCGTTGATGAGCTCCGGCAGCTCTTCCTGGTGCACATCCAGAACAGGTCGCTCTGGGCGGAGATGCGAGAGCTGTATGCGGCAATGATTGAGGCGCGAGAGGATCGCGAGATCGCGGAGACCTTCTTCAATTCAATTACCCGCCGTATCTTCGCCACGGTGGGCGTGGATCCCGGGATCGAGTTCCTGAGCCCGCTGGTGGAGAGCACAACCTCGAGACCCGGGAGGCGGACGTGGCGGACATACTCCTTCGCGCCTCCCGGCGCCGCGTCGATCAGGCAACTCCTTGTCGACTACGCCTTCCGCGTTGACTACGAGAACCTGGACCGGGATGTGCGGTATGCCGCGGAGGAACTGGATGCCTGCCTCCGCCGCACCCTGAGAGAACAGGCGGGGGAGGCCCGGATCGAGATGCTCCCGTGGGTGTTCTACCGCGGGAAGGGAGCATATCTCGTCGGCCGGATGGTTGTCGGCGAACGCGTGAGCTCTGTGGTGTTGGCGTTGCTGAACACGGCGCGCGGCATCGCCCTTGATGCCGTGCTTGTGGAGGAGGGTGAGGTCAGCATCCTCTTCAGCTTCGCCCGGTCGTCGATGGCGAGCCGCCCTCGGACCTGGTGCATTTCCTCGAGACTCTCATGCCCCGGAAGCCCGTGGCCGAGCTCTACATTGCCATCGGGTACCACAAGCACGGCAAGACCGAAATCTATCGGGATCTCCTTCGTTACCTCGCTGAGTCTGATGACCGGTTCGAACCCGCCCGCGGCGAGCCGGGCATGGTGATGGTTGTCTTCACCCTTCCCGCGTATCACCTCGTCTTCAAGGTCATCAGGGATCGCTTCGCCCTACCCAAGAGCACCACCCGTCAGGCGGTGAGGGCGAAATACGAGCTTGTCTTCAAACATGATCGGGCCGGGCGATTACTGGATGCCCAAGAATTTGAGCACCTGAAATTCAAACGGAATCGGTTCAGCGCCGAGCTCCTGGATGACCTTCGGAGTGCCTCCCAGAACGTGACAATCGACGGCGACCATGTGGTTCTGCGTCATCTCTACGTCGAGCGCCGGGTGATACCGCTGAACATCTATCTCGAGGAGGCGAGCGCCCCGGCAGCCGAGGCAGCGGTCCTCGACTACGGCAACGCCATCAAGGATCTCGCTTGTTGCAACATCTTCCCCGGAGATCTGTTGCTCAAGAACTTCGGTGTCACTCGCCATGGGCGCGTCGTGTTCTACGACTATGATGAGCTTTCCCTGTTGACG
>JAGFXI010000133.1 GCA_017861095.1 Deltaproteobacteria bacterium
CGCCCTCTCCACCTCTTCCACCACATCCTCTCTGGCGAGTTCGGCCAGGGCGCGAGCTGCGGCCAGGAGCATGCCTTCGGTAATCTGGGTGGCCTGAACGTCCAGGGCGCCCCTGAAGATGTAGGGAAAGCTCAGGGTGTCGAGAATGGCGTTCGGATACTGGGCGAGGCCGGTGGCGACGATGACATCGCGGCGGCTGGCTCTCGCCGATTCGTAACTGATTTCCGGCTCCGGTGTGGCGAGGGCGAAGACTATGGGAAAGCGGTTCATGGACCGGACCATCTCCTGGGTGACAACCCCCCCTGCCGAGGCTCCCAGGAAGACATCGGCGCCACGGATGCCCTCGGCCAGGGTCCGTGCCGGATGGTTGCGGGCGAACACCCGCTGGTGTTCGGGAAGATCAGTGCGATCGGGGTGAAGCAGACCCAAGAGATCATAGGCGAGGAGGTTTCCCGGTTGTACCCCGAGGCGGAGGAACAGCCGGGCACACCCCGTGCCCATGGTACCCATACCGCAGATGACCACCCGGCAGTCCTCGATTCCCTTTTCCACGAGATCGAGAGCGTTCAGGAGCGCCGCGGCGGCGACAACAGCCGAGCTGTAAAGGTTCTGATGGAATACGGGTATCTTCATCGTCTCGCTGAGCCGGTCGTTGATGTGGAGACCCTCTGGGGCGCGGATGTCCTTCAGGTTGATGGCGCCGAAGGTTGGCTCGAGAAGCTGCACTGTTTCGATGAAGCGCTCTGAGTCGGTGGTGTTGAGCTCGAGGTCGAAGACGTCTATGTCGGCGAGGCGCTTCATGAGGACCGCCATCCCCTCCTGGATGGGCTTTGCCGCCTCCGGCCCCACGTTGCCGAGGCTCGGAACCGCCGTGCCGTTGGTGATGACACCCACCAGGTTCCCGCGGGCGGTGTAGCGGAAGATCTTGGCGGGGTCCTTGAGGATCTCCTCGGAGACGAAGACCGCCCCCGGCAGGTAGGCGAGACGGAGATCCAGGGGCGTGAGACAGGGCTTCGTCGCTTTGAGTTCGATTTTCCCCGGACGTTCGGTCTCGTGATAGAGGAGGGCATCCTTGGTTCTGATCATACGAGTTTCTCCTTGCCCGCATTATGCACCAACCACCTGCTGCGACGGCGGATATGGCCGTCCTTCTCTGCGAGCCGAAGGCTCGGGCGTGATCGCGGCATTGATAGTGGAAAGCGAGGCCACCCCTTTGGGCGGGGTCGTAGTGGAAAGCTTTGGGCTCATTCCTCTCATCCATGGAAGGTAGAGGCTCCGGATGCGCTTTGCGCCGCAGACCATCCCTGCCTCCGGCGCCGCCCCGTTTGCCCAACTGGGAGCCTTGGAACGAAAGAAGAGCCATCATTGCTCGCAACAATGGGCAACATCAGCATTCCCTGTGTCCAGCAGGCCGAGTCATGGGTAAAAATCAGCCGCCAGCGAGGGGATAGTACGTCGTCATCTCCCGGATCATGGCCGGGAAGGTGCCCACCGGCCGTGCCTGGAGAATCCAGAGCCTCGGGCCTTCGATGCCGAACTCGATATCCAATGGGTAGCCGTAGGCCCCCTCCAGCCGGTCGGCGATCCGGACCAGCTCAACGAGCTCCACATACTCCAGGGCCGGCCTCAGGCGCTGATGGTAGAGGGTCTGGGTTCGGATCGTCCCCATCCCCGCCCGGGCGTCAAGGACCACGCGCTCCTGCTTGTCGCTGGTGATATAACGGAACTGGAGGGGGGCGCTCTGGAGGTCTGCGGTCTTGGCCACGAAGACGAGGTCCGCGGCAACGGTGCCGGAGACGATGCCTTCCCCCAAGCCGAGACCGGCATTGATCACGATCTCCGTGTGCTTGTCCTCCGCCACGTTCACGGTTTGAAGGACCCCGGAAACCCGGGACAGGACCATCCGCTGCACGATGATACCGCCCCCTGCCGACTGGGAGGTCGCGCCCAGGACGGCCCGGTTGTGAATGGCCCGCTCGGTCCATAAGCCGCTCCAGGCGCGCTTCAGATGGGTGATAACGGCGCCCTCCCCGCGAAGGAAGAGGAAGGTCTCGAACTCCCCGGCGCGGGTCGCGCTTTCTGTGTCCTCCTCGCGCCCGGACGAGCGCACGGCCACAAAGGGATCGGCGTCCGCACCGGGCGAGGGGTCGGCGCCAGGAGCAACGGTAGCAAAGCGACGGTAAGCGGCGAGAACGTCATCGGTAATGGTGGTCGGGATGCTCACCCGTTCCCAGAGCTGGGCGATATGGATGGACTTCTGTCCGTTGGTGAGATCGTTCCGCGCCAGGACCGCTTCAATGGCCGCCCGCAGGCTCCCGTTGCCGGAGCCGGTGTCCAGGGGCGTATCAAGGACCTCTTGAAAGGCCCGATCGGTGACGACAAACCATGGGGGTACGAGGCCTCGGCCGCCCAGTCGCTCGATCTCGGCGAGATTCGCCGCCTTCCAGCCGATGAGAGTGTAGAGCTCGAAGCCACCGTCATCGGGGCCCAGCACCCGTCTCTCTGTGAGACGCCGGCGTACGGCCTCGTCCTCCTGGATGATCCGTCCCTTCAAGGCGTCGACCGGTTCCCGCTGCTCGGCCGGCGAGTTCACGATAAGATCGAGCCGTTGAATCTGGCGCACCAGGTGACGGAGGCGCCAGTCCGGTTCCGGGTGAGAGCTGATATCCTCGAGGAGTCGAACCAGGTCCCCTCGCAGGGCCCGGAGTCGGATGCGAGCAATGGCGCGGATCTGGTCGGCAAGGGAGGCATCGAGGCGAATGGGCTCCAAGCCGCAACCGGAGAGGGACGCCAGGGTCTCCTCCAGCGCCCGCAGGAGACGGAACACCTGAAGATAGAGCGACACGATCTCGTAGGTGTGATTCGCGAGAGGAATGCGGCGACGGGCCTCCTCGAAGCGGTCGTAGAAGCGGTGCGTGAGGTTTCGGGAGATCTCGAGAACGAACTCGTGGCAGGCTCGACCCACGTGAGGGTTACCCAGGAGCAGGGAGATGAACCGGCCTTTCTCGCTTCTTGCCCCGGCTTCACCGGCGAGATCTTTGCCGATGAACATCTCCTGCACCACATGGTGCGCCAGGAGGAGATCGGTCATCTGACCGAGCTGTTTTTCGATCTGATGGCGGGCACGAAGCCGCCGGCCGCGGAGCGCCAGGATTTCGTTCTCGTCCTCGGCCCGGCCGAGACGCCGGGAAGCCTCGCCGAAATGACGCATGCTTTCATGAAGGCCCAGCACCTCGCGATTCTGGCCAAGGTTCCGCAGGATCCCCTCGTCCGCGTCCAGTACCACCACGTCACCCTCGGAAAGGCGACGCTCCAGTTTCTGTAAATCCCGGCGGATGCAAATCCGGAACCCTGGGATCTTCTTCTCCTCCTCCCGGTACTTGAGAGTCCGGTAGAAAAGGACCGGTCGCTCGCCCGGCGCCTCCTGCCACCGTCCCGAGATGATGATCGCCGGCTTCCGAAACTGGACAGCAATGAGGCCGGCGTGACTCAGAATGCCGCCGCCGACCGATACCACCCCCAAAGCGTGGTAGAGAAAGGTATTGTCCTCGGGGGTGATCGACGGCGCCACCAGGATCCCACCGTCGAATTCCTCCGGGGCCCGACCCCTGGTGCTGAAGAGGACCTTCCCCACAGCCCGGCCCGGAGAAGCTCTAAGGCCATCGATGAGATTGTCGCCCGGGACGGGGCGCGGTCGCTGGGACGGGTTCTGCCGGTGAAAGCAGGAAACCACCTGCTCCGCATCCCTGGCCACATCGGTCTTCACCGATTCCATCCCCGAGGTGAGGTAGTTATTGAGCCAGAGGAGCTCGGCAAACTGCCGCGGATCGAGGCTGCCGTTGGAGCGCCAGGGCGAAGAGGGTTGGTCCCGTCTGAGACACAGGGCGTCGCCCATTGAGAAGATAGCCAGACGAATAATGCCGCCCCCGTCCCGGAGCACGTAGAGCCCGAGGGAGTAACCGGAGAGGGGCATCGAGGCCCGTTGCACCTCGAACCCGTTGAGGCTACCACTCGTCTGGAAACGGAGAGTACGGTCCAGGGGTCTCACGAGGTGGGCCAGGAGAAAGGAAGCTCGGAGGGCGCCGAGAGGCTGTTCGGGCGCGGCCCCGCCCAGTGCGGCGAGAGAGGGAGGGACGGCGGTGGGGTCATCCATGGTGCGCAGAATCTCGGCAAAGAACTCCGCCTCGTGCCGGCGCTGAAAAAGCTCCGGAGAGCTTCGCCGCAGTCCCTCTGCTGTCTCGATGATCTCGCCGAGCGCCACCGCCTCCCGCAGGGGCTTGAGAATAAGGTTCTCGATATAGATCTGCCCGATCTGCTGGTCTCGCCGCTCTTCCGAGAGGGGGTTTGCCTCCACCTCGAGGTCGGTGAGAGAGGAGCGCAGGCGCTTGATAGGATCTCCCGGGGTGGGGACGGTGAATCGGTCTCGGTACGGCCGCTGCCCGGACCAGGCAATCTCCCGCTCGCCCGAGCTCCCGGATTCGACGGCGACCAGGATCCCCCGACGCTTCTTGGTGAGGATCTGTCTGATGGGAATGACGCCCCAGAGGAGGAAGAAGCCGGCCCATGATTCGGCCACGAGCCTCTTCGCCTCGTCGGCGAGGTCGAGGGAACCGATGACCCAATCGATCTCCATGAGATACGGCGCGAGACGAAAGAGGGCCTCCGCCTTCTCGCAGATGTCGCCGAGGCCGAGGGCCCTCTCCTTGTCGTAGCGGGCGTGGACGTGGGTCTTCTCCACGGAAACGTCGAACTCGAGCTTCAAGAAGAACTGCTGAATGGCGTCCAGGGCTATGTTGGGGTGGAGATCGATTTCATGCTTGCTCACTCCGAAGTACTCGAGGTCGATCATGCCGCCCCGGAGCGGCGGGGAGTAATCGATGCGGAGGAAGGCGGGATGATTCAGGAAGGTGATGTAGTAGTGGACCTCGTTCCCATAGAGAAAAATCTTGACTGCCGGGAGATTCACCTGACCATGCATTGTCTGCCGGCCGAAGCCGTCCACCACCACCTGCACCGGATAGGGAATCCGGGTTAGGCTCACTCCACCCTTCGAGGTCTCGAAGTCGGCGTACTCAATGACCCGGGCCACGTGGAGGATGCGCTTCGCGGAGGCCACTACGAGGTGGACCGTTCTGTTGGTGGCGCGGCCGGATTCGACGAGCCGAAAGCCGAGCCGCAGGCCGCGTTGGTGGAGATGCCGTTTGAGCCCATGGAGGGTCCTCACCTCGGCGAGGGAGCGGGGATCCTCGAACATTTGGACGAGCCGTGTGAGTTCGGCAGAGATCTGCGGCCCATCTTGCTCCTTCTCCAACTCCAGCAGGATTCGCTCCTTGAGCTCGCGGTACAGTGACGGGAGGATCCCGCACTCCTCCGCGTGGGCGGAGAAGAGGGCAACGAAGTCGGAGACGATGCTGTCCATCATGGACAAAATTCGGTCTATCTTTGCCGTCGTCAAGGGCGCAACATCGAGAATCTCGGCCAGGACCTGGGAGTGGGTGAGGTTGTACGACCGGAAGCGGGCCACCGTGTCGCCCTGGTCAGGAGACCTTCGGGTGTCGATGGGAAGGCCTCCGTGAGCGAAAAAAATGAAGGTTTCGCCGCTCCGCCGGGCCTCTTCGATGCCGTTGAACAGGGAAGCTTCCGCAGGGAAGACATTGAGCGGGAAGGAACCGCCGATGGTGATCCCTATATACTTCCGGAGCTCGAGACCGAAGTTGAGGCGGGTCCAGCCGAGTTCCGAGATCACCTCTCTGAGAAGCTGCTCTTCGCATAGCGTTGCGGCGCGCTCAAGACCGGGCAGGCAGGGAACCGGTTCTCCAGGGAGGGGGACCAGGTAGAGGAGATCGAGGTGGGTTGCCCGGGTGAAGGCCAGGTACGGGCCGAGGAACCGGTAGGCCTCCTCGCCCAGGATCAGCCGGGCGAGCTCACGGGGAGCGGGCTCGCCGCTGCGATCCAGAACCCGAGCCGCCATCCGCCGCAGCGTGGCGTCAGCGCTCTTCATTAGGTAGATGCTGGTGAGGGGGTCCCCTTGGATTTCCTCGGCCGGGAAGGTGCAGTGCCGAAGGATTTCGGCGAGCAGGTCGAGGTTTTCCCGTTCCCCGAGGGAACTCCCCTCCGCCTCCAGCCGGTCGGCAAGATAGCCGGTGACGTGATGGTCCACGGCAAGCCGTCCGGACCGGGCGAGTTCCAGGGTTCTCATGAGGGCCTGATGGGCCACCCGCTGGTCCCTGACGGCCAAGAGGCACTCGAGAAGCGGCCAGGGATTCTCCGCTACCGCAGAGAGCTGTTCGAACATGTCGACGAGAGGCGTCGCGACTCCCCCGGCGCGGCTGCCAATCATCCGGAAAAGAGGCCTGAGTCCTTCGAGTCCTGCGGCGCTGAGGGAGGAGGCGCAGCAGGCGAGTACCTGGGAGCAAGCCTCCTGAACCCTCGCCGGACTTCCCATGACCACTTCGCACTCGGCGACAATGGTTGACACGAGAGAGCAGACAGGGTCGGCTGGAGTTGAATCTGTTTCTCCGCGGGGAGGTTTTTCCTTTTCCATCAAGTCCTCTTAAGAGGTTGTCGGACACCCTGGAGACAAGCTCGTGCGCCGAGCGATACTATTCCGCAATCGTGACCGAGAGCCTTACCGGCTCCGGGTCGTCGGGCCAGATGACGCAGCGGAGCGCCGTGACGGACATAGCCGCACCGTCGAGGTGGATCGCCTTGCACTGTGTCCAGAACTCGTCCGGAAGTTGGCTGACGAATCCCTGGAGTCTGAAGCCGCTGAGCCAGATGCCTCTCGCAAGGAAGGTTGGTGCCAGCTCCGGGCCGAGGAGGTTGAAGAGCTTTATTCGCACCATGCCCTC
>JAGFXI010000134.1 GCA_017861095.1 Deltaproteobacteria bacterium
AGCCATTCTCCTGACCCTGCTCCACCTCGGAATCAAGGGCATCCGGCTGGGTCCGTCGCTCCCGGCCTTCGTCACACCGAATGTCCTGGATGTGCTGGTGAAGAACTTCGACATCAAGCCGATCACCACCCCGGATCAGGACCTGAAGGCGATCCTGGGTTGACGTCGTATCGACAGTATCGGGCGGGGGTTAATCCGCCTCTGGCGGCTAAACCCCGCCCCTACACCTTTTGCTCAGCTGGGAGACACGACCATGAAACGGGTAAGTATGTTCGCGGAGAACAGCTTCAAAGAGAAGACGCTGAGCCGGTTGCTCGTCCACGACTCCCCCCACTTCAAGATCCTCAATTTCAACTTCAAGGCCGGCCAGGAGCTGCCCATCCACTCCCACGACATCGAGGGAGAGGTTAGCATCGCCGTCCTCGAGGGAAAGGGGGAGTTCCTGGGCGACAAGGGCGCAACCCTTCCGGCCGGCCCCGGGGACATCTTGATCTCTGAAATCGCCGAACCTCACGGGCTCAGAGCCGAGACCGATATGCGGGTGCTCGTGACCATCGCCCCGCCCATCTAGCCCGCATTATGCACGAACCGCCTGCTGCGACCGCGGTGTGAATTTCCTCCGGAGGCCGTCGATGAGCAGAAGAAACCCCCTCTCGTCCCTTCGCTTTCTCCGACCTCGCCAGGGTTCCTCCACCCATGCCAGCGAGCCCCTTGCCCGTGGCCTCGCTGAGGTCCGCTGCGGCCAGCGGGAGTGGGAGGATTTCTACCGGCGACGCTGGCAGTACGACAAGGTGGTCCGCTCCACCCACGGAGTCAACTGCACCGGCTCCTGTTCGTGGAATGTGTACGTCAAGGACGGGATCATCGTCTGGGATACCCAGAAGGTGGACTACCCGACCTGCGGTCCCGATTTCCCTGATCACGAACCCCGCGGTTGCCCCCGGGGAGCGAGCTACACCTGGTACACCTATAGTCCCATCCGCCTAAAGTACCCCTATGTCCGCTCCGTGCTCCTCGAGATGTGGCGAGATGCGCTCCGGGCGGAGGGGGATCCCGTCGCCGCCTGGAAGAGCATCGTGGGAGACCCGGAAAAGCGAAGGAGATATCAGCAGGCGCGGGGGAAGGGCGGCCTGGTTCGGGTCTCCTGGGACGAAGCGACAACCCTCATCGCCGCCTCCCTCATCCACACGATCAAGACCCATGGGCCCGACCGGATCTTCGGTTTTACCCCCATTCCTGCCATGTCCATGGTCTGCTACGCCTCGGGTGCCCGTTTCCTTTCCCTCATCGGCGGCTCTCTGATCAGCTTCTACGACTGGTACTGCGATCTCCCGGCCGCGTCGCCCCAGGTCTGGGGCGAACAGACTGATGTCCCCGAAAGCGCCGACTGGTTCGATTCCTCCTACATGATTGTCTGGGGTACCAACCTTCCCATGACCCGGACTCCTGACGCCCACTTTTACACCGAGGCGCGTTACCGCGGAGCGCGGGTCGCGGCGGTCGCTCCTGACTACGCCGAGTACGTGAAGTTTGCCGACACCTGGCTCCCTGCCAGGGCAGGAACCGACGCCGCCCTCGCCATGGCCATGACCTACGTTGTCTTGAAGGAGTTCTATCTCGATCGCCAGTCGGAGTACTTCACCTCCTACGCCAAGACCTTCACCGACCTCCCCTTCGCCGTGGTCCTCGAGCGGCAGGGAGAGGTCTACGTCTCCGGGCGCTACCTGCGCGCCTCCGACCTGGGACTCGCCGTCAATAATGCCGAATGGAAGACCCTTTACTACGACAGCCGGGGCGGAGGCTTTGTCGTGCCCAACGGCAGCATCGGCTTCCGCTGGGGTGAGGACGGGCGCTGGAATCTCCAGCCGGAGGACTCAGCCACCGGTCAGACGGCCGAGCCGCTCCTGAGCTTCGTCGGGGCGAACGACGGCTGGGTCCCCGTCTGCTTCCCCCTGTTCGAACTCAACGGGTCGCGAGTGAGAGTCGGCACCGTGCCGACGAAAAGGGTCCGCAGCACCGGCGGTGATATCCTCGTGACCACGGTTTTCGACCTCATGGCCGCCCAGCTCGGAATTGATCGAGGTTACGGCGGCGATATGTCTAGGGGCTACGACGATCCCGCACCGTATACTCCGGCCTGGCAGGAGGCGATCACCGGAGTTGCCGCGGGAGACGTGGTGCGGGTCGCCCGGGAGTTCGCCGAGAACGCGGAGAAGACCCGCGGAAGATCAATGATCTTTCTTGGCGCCGGTACCAACCACTGGTTTCACTCCGACATGATCTACCGCAGCATTCTCAACTTGACTACCCTGTGCGGCTGTCAGGGGGTGAACGGCGGCGGCTGGGCCCACTACGTCGGCCAGGAAAAGGTGAGGCCTCTCGTGGGCTGGGCGACCGTCGCCTTTGGTCTCGACTGGTTGAGGCCGCCGCGGCAGCAGAACGGCACCTCCTTCTACTACTTCGCCACCGACCAGTGGCGCTATGAAACGCTGGATGCCACCAGGATCCTCTCGCCTCTTGCGCGCGGGGCCATGCCCAGGCATCTGGCTGATTACAATGTTGTCGCCGCGAGGCTCGGTTGGCTTCCCTCATATCCTCAGTTCAACCGCAATCCCCTCCAGCTCTGCCAGGAGGCGATAGCGAGCGGCGCCACGAACCCCGAAGAAATCGGGGCTCATGTGGTGGCCAGGCTGAAGCGCGGCGAGGTCAGGTTCGCCCTCGAGGATCCCGACAGCCCCGAAAACTTCCCTCGGGTCCTCTTCCTCTGGCGGGCAAATCTCCTGGGTGCGAGCGGCAAGGGCCACGAGTACTTCCTCAAGCACCTCCTCGGTACCCAGCATGGGGTGCTCAACACCGAAAGCCCGATACGGCCTTCCGAGATCGAGTGGCGGGAGCCGGCTCCCGAAGGTAAGCTCGATCTCCTCGTCACCCTCGAGCTCCGCATGTCCACGAGCGCCCTCTATGCCGACATTGCCCTCCCGGCCGCCGGTTGGTACGAGATGCATGATCTCAGCACCACCGATCTCCACACCTTCATCCACCCTTTCAACCCCGCCATCGATCCCCCCTGGGAGGCTAAAACCAACTGGGAGCAGTTCAAGGCCATTGCGGAGAAGTTCTCCGAGCTTGCGGCCAAGCACCTCGCCCCTATGAAAGACCTGGTGGCGACCCCGCTTCTCCACGATTCGCCCGGAGAGATCGCGCAGCCGCGGGTCCGAGACTGGAAGAAAGGGGAAGCGGAGCCGGTACCGGGAAAGACGCTGTCGAATCTCACCGTGGTGACCCGGGATTTTCCCAATGTGGCCAAGATGATGACCGCCCTCGGCCCCCTCGTCGCCCAGGTGGGAGTCGGGGCCAAGGGGATCACCTGGAAGGCCGCCGAGGAGTACGAGGAGCTGAAGCGGCGGTTGGGGACCGTCACCGATCCCGGTGTGACCCAGGGAATGCCGGAGTTAAGAAGCGCCCTCCAGGCGGCTGAGACCATTCTCGCCCTGGCGCCTGAGACCAACGGCAGGATGGCTCTCCGCTCCTGGAAGGCCCTGGAAAAGAAAACCGGACGGCGCCTCACCCATCTCTGCGAAGAGCGGGCGGGAGAGCGGCTCACCTTCGCGGATCTGGACGCCCAGCCCAGGCAAGTCATCACCTCGCCAGTCTGGAGCGGCGTCGAAGCGGAAGACCGCAGATACTCCGCCTTCGCGGTGAACATCGAAGAAAAAGTGCCCTTCCGAACCCTGACCGGTCGGGCCCAGCTCTATCAGGACCACGAGTGGATGCTCGCCTTCGGCGAGGCCCTGCCCACATTCAGGCCGCCCCTGGATATGGCCACCCTTGGCTCCGTCCAGGTAAAGCGAGGCGTCGGCAAGGAGCTCATCCTCAACTACCTCACGCCCCACTCCAAATGGTCCATCCACAGCACGTACTCGGACACCCTCATCATGCTCACTCTCTTCCGGGGCGGAGAGGCCATCTGGATCAACGATCAGGATGCGGCATCTATCGGCGTGCAGGACAACGACTGGCTGGAGTGCTTCAATGTCAACGGCGTGGTAGTAGCCAAGGCGGTGGTGAGCCCCCGAATACCCCCCGGGAAGGCCTTTATGTACCACGCCCAGGAACGGTTGATCAACACGCCCGGGTCAAGAATCACCGGCCAGCGAGGGGGAACCCATAACAGCGTCACCCGGATCATGGTGAAGCCCACCCAAATGATCGGCGGCTACGCCCAGCTGAGCTACGGCTTCAACTACTACGGTCCCACCGGGTCCCAGCGGGACGAGGTGATCATCGTCAGGAAGGCAGGGGAGGTGGCATGGTATGAGGGTTAAGGCACAGCTCGCCATGGTCATGAATCTGGACAAGTGCATCGGCTGCCACACCTGCAGCATCCCCTGCAAGAACGTGTGGACCAATCGGGCCGGCGCCGAGTACATGTGGTTCAACAATGTGGAGACCAAACCGGGCATCGGCTATCCGAAGCGATGGGAGGACCAGAGGATCCACCGGGGCGGCTGGGAGGTGAGGGACGGTCGCCTTTTGCTCCGGGCGGGAGGGCGCGCGACCAAGCTCGCCAAGATCTTCCACAACCCCGATCTCCCAACCCTCGACGACTACTACGAGCCCTGGACCTACGACTACCACAAGCTGATCTCCTGCCCGCCCAGCACGTATCAGCCCTCCACACGGCCCAAGTCCTTGATCACGGGTGAGAACATGCGGATCAGTTGGGGGCCGAACTGGGAGGACGATCTGGCCGGGATAAACGCCACCGCCGCCGCTGACGTCAACTTCAAGAACCTCGAGTACCAGACGTACCTCGAGTTCAAGCGGGTGTTTTTCTTCTACCTGCCACGGCTCTGCGAGCACTGCCTCAATCCCGCCTGTGTCGCCTCCTGCCCCTCGGGAGCACTCTACAAGCGAGACGAGGATGGGATCGTCCTCGTAGACCAGGAGCAGTGCCGCGGCTGGCGCTACTGCGTCTCCGGCTGTCCGTACAAGAAGGTTTACTTCAACTGGAAGACGGGGCGATCGGAGAAGTGCATCTTCTGTTACCCCAGGATCGAGGCGGGGCTCCCCACCATGTGCGCCGAGAGCTGCGTCGGCCGTATCCGCTCGATCGGGGTCCTGCTCTACGATGCCGACCAGATCGAGGACGCCGCCTCCCGCCGGGTTGAGCGGGACCTCTACCCGGCTCAGACCGCCATGTTTCTCGATCCCCACGACCCGGAGGTCCACGCCGCCGCCCGCGCCAGCGGTATCCCCGAAACCTACCTGGAAGCGGCCAAGGCCTCGCCGGTCTACAAGCTCGCCGTGGCCTGGCGCCTGGCTTTTCCGCCCCATCCCGAATTCCGGACCCTCCCCATGGTCTGGTATGTGCCGCCCCTGAGTCCCCTGCTGCCGGCGGTAGACCAGGCCGCCAGCGGCGCCGGGCTTCTGGATGCCATGAGGATACCGGTGACCTACCTCGCGAACCTCCTCACGGCAGGGGACGAGGCTCCGATCAGGTTGGCCCTACAACGGCTCCTCGCCCTTAGGAGCTATATGCGCTCGGTTCGGGTGGACACGCAGGCGGATCACCGGGTGCTGGAGGACGCGGGGATGACGGTGCCCATGGCGGAGGATATGTATCGCCTCCTCGCTCTCTCCAAGTACCGGGAGCGGTACGTCATTCCCACGGTGAGAAGAGAGGAAACGGAAGATCTCTACCAGCTCAGGGGTACCGTGGGCTTTCCCGAGGGAGTCTGAGATGAGGGAAGGAGAGCGTACCCTTCTGAAATTAGTCTCTCTCCTCCTCCAGTATCCGGAGGCGGGCTGGCTGGATTCCCTCGTGAGCCTCGAAGGGGCCGTGAGCGAAAT
>JAGFXI010000135.1 GCA_017861095.1 Deltaproteobacteria bacterium
GGGCTTGCTCCCATGACGCCCGCTGGGAGCCTTTCTCTCTCATCCCGATCACTCCCGCCCACAGGAGAAGAGAGGCTCATAAGTCTCACGAAGCTTTGTGAAACTTATTTCTAGGGCCGTCACTCTATTGGAAATGTTGACAGCTGTCAAGGAGAAATTTCTGCCCGCAGGTGACGGCCTTCAACAGGAGCTTACCTGGAGGAGGATCTGCCGATTGCGCGGGCCGTCGAACTCGCAGAAGAAAATGCGCTGCCAGGTGCCGAGGAGTAATCGCCCCTTACTCAGGAGAACCGCCTCGGAACATCCCACCAGGGTTGCCTTGACATGAGCCGGCGAGTTCCCCTCTTGGTGCTTGTAGTCGGCCTCCCACGGAACGATGCGGTTGAGCATCATGAGGACATCAGCCTTGACCGCCGGATCGGCCCCCTCGTTGATGGTTATAGCTGCCGTGGTGTGAGGCACGTAGAGGATGACCCGCCCCTCGGAAATGCCTGTCCCCGCAAGCTCCCGCTCCACCAGGGCGGTCACGTCCACCATCTCGGTGCGGGCCGAGGTCTTGAGGGAGATCGTCTTGATCATTGCTGCACCTCAAGGAAGGGTTTCACCTGCATACCTGTCGATGGTGAGCTCAGGTCGAGGAGTTTGCCAGCATCCTGCTAACGCCCGGGAATGATCAACCCCGACTCGGTCGTGTGTTCTTCGGCCGTCTCGGCGTCCTTGCCCTCCTGCTCTCCCAGCGCCTCACCCAGGGCACGCTTGATCAGCCCGAGGACGAAGGTGTTCTCCGTGAGCCGCCCGACCTCGCGCTCCAAGTCAATCGCGGCGGCGAACGCCCGTTTCGCCTCCGGAACCCGCTCTTCCTGCCAGAAGAGGAGCGCCGCCTCCTCGAGGAGCCGGCGGTAATTCTGGCGAAGAGCCGGGGTGAAGATTTCTCCAGCTCCTTCGCGCATCAACTGGTCAACCCGTTCGAACTGAGAGGCGTGGGAAAGGACGAGTCGGCTTTCGCCAAGCCCCTGGAACCTCTCAACCAGCGGCAGTGCCGCCTCCCGGGGGAGTTGCCAGGACGAGAGCGGTGGGAGATCGAGAAGGCTCTCCGAGGCCCGGAGCAGGATCGGGTCCGCCGCGATCTCCTCACGATTCAGAGATTCATAGATCTGTGCCCGGCTGGGCGGCGTGGTCACCCACGAGGCGAGATAGCGGCGCACCACCTCGTACTCCTGCGGCAGAGGCTGGTTCTGTGCCTGGTGGATCTCGGCACACTCGTTCAGCAGGAAGACGGCGTGGGGGAGTGGAATGGGCCGGAGGCCCTTGGATTCATGGCCTGTCAACTCCGCAACGAGAGCTCGGACACCTTTGCGAGTAGTCTCGCTCACCTGGAGATCCCGAAATCCTACCGCCGGATTCACTACCGCCATGGCGAGAAGATACGCAGCCCCGCTTTCGGGCACGACAACAATCAGGCCCCGATCCCCGTTACCCTCCGGCCAGCCCGCCCAGGCCTCGGCCTGCCGGTCCGCCGGTCGCGGCACGAGCACCCGGGGCGCCGCCTCCCCCTGCTCCCGCTCCGGAGACAAACCATGCCGTCCCAACCGGTAGAGGGCCGTCTTGATCGCTCGCCTGAAAGGTTTCGCGGCCGGGACCTCCTGCAAGGCCTGAACAGCCTTAAGCGCCACCGGTGTAGTCATGGAGCCAAGGGCGTCAACGAAGGCGAGACCCACGCGGGGAGATCGCTCGAGCACCGTCTTTACGGTGCCGAGAAACTGGTTCAAGCTCTCCCCCGCAGGGTCCTGGACCGCGATGCGGTCCAGGAGCATCTGAATCTGGGCCCGTTCTTCCGGGGAAAGAGACAATCTCTGGGCGGTTTTCTTTGACTGTTTCTGCTTTGTCATAACACCCTAGTACTCTGCCCTGAAGTCCTGCTGGCCGCCCTCCCTCGAATCTCCGAGCTCACCTTGTGGGAATTGAGGCCGCCAACACCCTACCGGATGGGAACGAGCCAAGTCAACTGAAAACCTTGCACTCGCCCCGCTCTTCGTGTACTCTGTTTTCTGCCCGTCCCGTTGACCCTTTCGGTATCCAGAAACGACGGAACAACAGGGTGGAAGGAAAGCCAAGGAGGCCCTCCCATGACTCCGGACGAAAAACGTGCACTGAAGGAAAAACTCGCCGCCAAGAATATCGATCTGGCGAAGGCTGGCGAACAGTTGAAGGTTCCCGCTGCAATGCTCTCCCTTTATCTCGTCGAGGACTCGAACCCCATCCCGAAGAGAATCGTGGACGGCCTCACCAAGATGGTGCAATGATCGCCGCCGTCGCCGGGGCCGAAACAAAAGCCCCCGGCCAGCAGCGCCAGCCAGGGGCTTGCTTATCTCCTCAGTCTCCGTGTGACTACTCCTCCTCTCCGTGTTCCTTCGGCTCCACGCCTTCTATCACCAGAGAGTCCGCAACCAGCTCCCAGAGGTATTTCACCTCCACGTGCATCATGCCGTACTCCTTGCGGAGGCTCTTCATGATCTGATCACGGCAGTTGTGGCACGGAGCGACGAGGAGTTCGGCGCCCGTCTCCTCGATCTGTTTCGCCTTGACCCGGCCGTAGTAGATACGCTCCTCGGCGTAGGGCATGGCCCAGGCGCCGCCCCCGGCCCCACAGCAAAAGTTGTTGGCCCTGTTGGGGTACATGTCGACGAAATTTTCTACGCACTGCTGAGTGATCCAGCGCGGCTCCTCGTAGTAACCGTGACCGAAGGCGCGCTCGCTCTTCCGCGCGTAGTTGCAGGGGTCGTGGTAGGTGGTGAGCTGGGGATGCCGGGTCTTGTCCAGCTTAACCCGCCCCGTCTCGATGTATTCCTTGAGCAGGTCGAAAATGCTCAGGAACTTGACGCCCTCGTCCTTGAACCAGTTTTGCAGACCAAGCCTGGTCGCATAGTAGGCGTGGCCTCACTCAGGCAAGAGGAGATAATCGCATTCAAGCTTCTTGTAGTTCTCCACGATCCGGCGGACGACCTCTTTCATCGACTCATCGTCGCCGGTGAAGAGTCCCCAGTTGACCCCCTCCCAGTTCTCCGAGGTTGTGGTCCATGACTCCTTGGCGGCGTAGAAGATTCGCCACCAGAAAAACATGTCCTCGGGCTCGGCAAAAGGCTCCTTGGAGTTGATCGTCACGAGGATCCTAGCGCCCTTCTGGTCAATAGGCACCGTGAATCCCGGGAGCTCCTCCGCCAGCTCGTTTCCCAAGTCCTCCAGGAGAGCGAGGAAATCCTCCTTGGGGATACCCACGTTGTTTCCGGTCTTGAGGCAGGTCATGACGCCCTTGTGCATGACCCCGGGGACCTTGCCCCGCTCTCGCAGGGTGCGAGCCGACCGCATCATCTTCATGAGATCGATGTTCATCGGGCAAGCGTGCTCGCAACGACCACACAGGGTACAGATCCAGGGGAACCGGGAATCAACAAGCTCCTGGTCCAATCCCAAGAGGGCCATGCGCACCGCCTTGCGCATGTCCAGCCCGTCCACCCCGGTGACCGGACAGCCGCCGGCACAGGTGCCGCAGGTAAGGCACAGGTCCGGATACTGACCGGCTAACCTCCGCTTCTCACGTTGACTGAGTACCAATGGTTCCATAGCCCAAGCGCTCCCCCTCAAATGAAAAAGTAAGCATTACCGCGATTGATTTGCGACTGGTTGTGAATGTTGCAGGGCTTTGGGTGCATGAGAATTGACGGCCCAAGATTAACACAATCACCGCCGAAAGCAAGCAACTTCTCTCGTAAGATGGTTCACGTAGGAAAAACTCAGATCAGCTCGATCGCTTCCGGCGGGACGGTGACCCAAACGACCTCTCCTACGGCGGGAGACAGGGCCTTGAACTCCTGGGTGGGGAGCAGAACGGTCAGAGGAATTCCAACATCAACGAGTGCCCGCACCCGAGCCCCCTCGTCGGCAAGCTGCACCAGCCTCCCCTGGAGGCTAGTGTCCGTGGCCCTCTCGGTCCTGGTGCGGCTTATCCTGAGGGAACCTGCATCAAAGGCGACGCGGACCGGACCGACAATTTCCGCCCTCACCTTCACCGGCAGGCTGCTCTGGACCAAACAGTATCGATCGCCGTTGGCACCGACTTCGATGCGGCCGCTAAAAATGTTCTCGTACGTTGACCGCGCCAGCTTTCCCTCGAAAAGAAACAATGTTTCTTCCGCGAGGCGCGAAGCCTGGACCATGTTGTGGGTGGTGAAGACCACCGAGATCCCCTTACGCCCCCTAATCTCCCCGATGATCCGCTCGATGGCGATCTGATTCTCCACATCCACGCTGGCCGTGGGTTCGTCGAAGAGGATCACCTCCGGAGAGCAGGCCAGGGCTCGCGCGATGGCCACTCGCTGGGTCTCGCCGCCCGAGAGGGTGTGACCTTTCGCCTCCTTGAACTCCCTCATCCCCACCAGATGCAGGAGCTCCTCCACAACCTTCTCTCGCTCCGGCTTCGGTGCATTGCGGACCTTCAGAGGAAACTCCACGTTCCGACCGACTGTGGTGCTGAACATGATGGGGTGCTGCTGCACGAGTACCACCCTGCGACGGTGCTGAATCAGGCCGTTGCCACGGAAATCCACCCTCTGTTCCATGAACCGAACCTCACCCGAGGTGGGAGGCGAGAGAAAGGCGAGGACCTCGAGGAGCGTAGTCTTGCCGGCGCCATTGGGACCGAGGAGGGCGATGATCCTCCCCTGCTCGAGGGAGAGGGCCGGCAGGTCGAGGACGGTACGCCGGCCGTAGACCTTCTTGAGGTTTATGAGTTCGTAGAGCATGGGGTCAGATCCTGGCTCTCCCCTGAACCCGGTGGAAAATCATGTTCACCCCGAAGCTCACGGCGAGGAGTACGATCCCGAGAGCAACGCTCAAAACGAACTCCCCCTTGTCGTACTCGAGGGCCATGGCGGTGGTCATGGTCCGGGTGAACCCCTTGGCATTGCCGCCAAGCATCATGGCCACGCCCACCTCGGCGATCACCCTGCCGAAGGCGGCGATGACCGCTGCGACAATGCCGAAGCGCGCCTCCCGGAAGATGACGAGTGCCGTCTGTAGCCCTCCCGCCCCCAGGGTCATGGCCGTTTTCCGGTACCGATCGTCGATCCTGCTGATGGCGGAGATGGTAAACACGGTGACGACGGGAAGGATGAGGATCACCTGGCCGATAACCATGGCCCTTTGGGTGTAGAGCAAGTCGAGCGCTCCCAGGATCCCCCGTCTCGAAATGAAGGCGTATACGAAAAGCCCGACGACGACGGTCGGCAATGCGAGCAGCGTGTTCAAAACAGTGATGACCATGCGCTTGCCGCGGAGGTCCCGGAAGAAGATGAAAAACCCGGTGGGTATCCCAACGATACTGGCAATAAGCGTCGAAAAGAAGCTTACCTTCAAGGACACCCAAACGATGTTTACTAGCTCTGGGTCCAGTGACCAGATGAGCAAGCATGCCGAAAGTAAACTGTCAAAGAGAAAAGCCATCGTTCTTGGTCAGTTGTCCGTAATTACCTGGTAGCAGGCGTCCGAGAATCGCCAGTCCCGTAGGAGGGAGTTCCACTCGCGACTTCCTCACTTTGCTTCCGGGATCGCATCCGGGAAGAAGGCCTGCTGGCCCTGGATCTTATAGTTGGCGATGAGCGCCTGGGCCTTGGGCGAAACCAGCCACTTGGCAAACTTGTCAGCCCACTCGAACTTGACGTGGGGGTATTTCTTCGGGCTCACGGGAAGAATCCCGTAGGGGTTGAAGAGGCGTGGATCGCCTTCGCAGAGGATCTCGAGGTCGAGTCCCTCCTTTCTCCCGTACTTGTACTCCAGGTAGGTTCCCCGATCGGCA
>JAGFXI010000136.1 GCA_017861095.1 Deltaproteobacteria bacterium
CTGGAGCTCCTCCCAGGTGAACTGGTGGGGCTGATTGGTCCCAACGGAGCCGGGAAGACCACGGTATTCAACATGATCACGGGAAATCTCGTGCCCACGCGCGGGACAATCGTCTTTGCCGGCAACCCGATTAATGGCGAGAAGTCCCACAGGATCACAGCCAGGGGGATCGCCCGCACCTTCCAGAACATTCGTCTCTTCACCGACCTCACCGTCCTTGAAAATGTCATGGTGAGCTGCCATTTCCGTGTCCGCTCCTCGTTCCTGAGCGCCATCCTCGGCCTGCCCGGCTACCAACGGGAGGCGAAAACGGGGGAGGAAACGTCATGGGAACTCCTCGACGTGGTCGGCCTGACGCACCTGGGAAGGGAGAAGGCGGGAAGTCTTCCCTATGGACAACAGCGACGGCTAGAAATTGCCAGGGCTCTCGCCACGCGGCCAAAGGTGATTCTACTCGACGAACCGGCGGCGGGGATGAACCCAGCTGAGACCGAATCCCTCATCGAGCTCATCCGCAGAATCCGGCGGGAGTATGGACTCACCGTGCTCCTGATCGAGCACGACATGACGGTCGTGATGGGCATCTGTGAGCGGCTGAAGGTACTCGACTACGGGCATACCATCGCCGAAGGGACGCCCGAGGAGATCCAGAACAACGAACGAGTGATCCAGGCCTATCTGGGAGAGCGGCGCCTTGCTTGAGATTCGCGATCTCCATGTGTTCTACGGTGGCATCCACGCCCTTCGGGGAATCTCCCTGAAGGTGGGAGATGGGAGCATCGTCACCCTGGTGGGCTCGAACGGTGCGGGGAAAAGCACGACTCTCCGCACCATTTCCGGACTGGTGAGGCCGAAGAGCGGCAGCATCACCTTCCTCGGCGAGGATATCGTCCGCGCTCCCGTAGACGGAGTGGTCAAGCGCGGCGTGGTCATGGTGCCGGAGGGCAGGAAAATCTTCGCCAACCTCACGGTCTGGGAAAACCTCCGCATCGGGGCCTACAACCGGAGCGACCTCAGGGAGATCGCTCAGGACATCGACTGGGTCTACTCTCTCTTTCCCCGCCTCAAGGAGCGGAGCCGGCAACTGGGCGGCACTCTCTCGGGCGGCGAGCAGCAGATGCTCGCCCTCGGCCGGGCGCTCATGGCCCGGCCGAGGCTGATCATGATGGATGAGCCCTCGCTCGGGTTGGCCCCTATCCTGGTCTCCGAGGTGTTCCGGATCATCAAGTCGATCAACGAGCAGGGGACCACCATTCTCCTTGTGGAGCAGAACGCCATGGGAGCCCTGGAGGTGGCCCACTACGGCTACGTGATGGAAACGGGAAGCATCGCCATCGAGGGCAAGGGGGCCGAGCTCCTCGACAACCAACAGATCAAAGACTGTTACCTGGGGAAGGCCGTTGGGAGGGTGCAGGCCTAACGGCGCGCGTCGTTCTCGTCTGAATGGGACACAGATCTCTCTATTCTCCCCCGTATGACCCATAACGATTAACGATCAGGGATCAGGGACCAGCTCTCAGCGGTCAGGTTTCAGTCGTGGGCTTTACGCCTTGGGCCTTGCGCCCTCTGCCTACTGGCTCCCGTCTCTCTGGGCACTATGCTCCACGCCCTCCGCCCTATGCCATGGACTACGGACAACCGACAACAGACGGACGGACAGGCTCTGCTCTTCTCTGTCGCCCTGCTCCCGAGGCAGGGGGGTCTACGGCGCAAAGCGCACTCGGAGCATCTACCTTCCTCTGCCGACGTGGGGGCCCCCCGGGCTTTCCACTACCACCCTGCTCGAAAGTCCCTGCCTCCCTCTCTACTCCCAATGGCGCGATCACGCCCTGGCTTGACGTCTTTGCAGCGCAGACCCCCCTGCTGCGAAGGTCCGACCTCCGACCTCAAACGAGCCGTCAGGCTCTGCCATCTTGCCCTAGGGATCCGGGTCCGTTGACAAACCCTGCCGCATGGGCTAAGGTTTTCCAGAAAAATCCTTGAATTATGATGTCTATGGCAGGGTAGAGACGGTGAGGCAGGAGCAACTCTTCGATTCCGCCGCCGGCGAGAGAGAGGTCCCGCTCGCAGAGCGCATGCGCCCGAAAACCCTCGAGGAGTTCGTTGGGCAACGGCACGTTATGGCGCCGGACAAGGCGCTGGGCAGGCTTCTCGGGGCTCGGCGGCTCCAGTCCCTCACCCTGTGGGGCGCTCCCGGGTGCGGCAAGACTACCCTGGCTCGCCTGATCGCCCAGGAGACAGGCGCCTACCTCATCGGCCTGTCGGCAGTCACGGCGGGCGTCAAGGAAGTCCGGGCGGCAGTGGATGAGGCCGGACGGCAGTGGGCCCACTATCGGCGGCGGACCATTCTCTTTGTCGACGAGATTCATCGGTTCAATAAGGCCCAGCAGGACCTCTTATTGCCCCACGTGGAAAAGGGGACCGTCGTCTTTATTGGGGCAACCACGGAAAACCCATCCTTCGAGGTGATTGCGCCCCTTCTTTCTCGAGCACCGGTTGTAGTCCTCGAACCTCTCGCCGAGGAAGAGCTCAAGGTGATTCTGAGACGGGCGCTGGTGGACAAGGAGCGGGGCCTCGGAGAGATCGCGGCCCAGGTGGACGAGGCGGCATTCGACCACCTGGTCGGAGCGGCCGGGGGAGACGCACGCATCGCTCTGAACGGACTCGAGGCCGCGGTGCTCACTACCCCACCGGACGAGACGGGGGGACGGCGGGTAACACTCCACGCGGTGGTGGACGCTCTTCAACGCAAGGCCCTGCTCTATGATAAGGAGGGCGAGGAGCACTACAACCTTATCTCGGCCCTTCACAAGAGTCTCCGGGGGAGCGATCCCGACGGCGCCCTCTACTGGCTGGCGAGAATGCTTGCAGCCGGGGAGGACCCCCTCTACCTTGCCCGGCGGATGGTGCGATTTGCCACAGAGGATATCGGCCTCGCCGACCCTCAGGCGCTCGTGGTCACCGTGGCCGCGCAGCAGGCCTTCCAGTTGGTGGGCCGCCCGGAAGGTGATCTTGCCCTCGCCGAGGCGGCGGTGTATCTCGCCACTGCCCCAAAGAGCAACGCCATCTACGTGGCTTACGGTAAGGCGACAAATGAGGTAGAGAGGAGCGGGAGTCTGCCGGTGCCGTTGAGAATCCGGAACGCCCCAACCGCCCTCATGAAACGCCTCGGCTACGGTCGAGGATATCGGTATCCTCATGACCATGCTGACGCCTATGTGCCTGAGGGATATCTCCCCGAGGCGATCGAGGAGCAGCGGTTCTACGAACCGACCGAGCGTGGCTACGAGGCTACCCTGGGCGATCGACTGAAGCGCTGGCGGGGGCAGCGCCGTACGAAGCCCACGAAGGACACCGCTTAGTGCTTCGACGTGGGCGGGGGCAGCGGCCGGGCCGGGACGATGATAGGAGCATATGGGCGGAGGAAGCCGAAAGGACTGGTTCTGCGGACGAACGAGGGGGCTGCTTCTGCTTGTGCTCCTGGCCGTGGGTTCGCCCTCGCTGGCCGCGATTACGGAGCTTTCACCTGCCGATGGAATCAGACAGTACGCGCAGTTGGTTAGGCTCTACCCTGAGAGTGCTCCCTACCACAACGCCCTCGGCTATTATCAATTTAGGGCTGGACATCTCAAGGAGGCTGAGACTTCGTATCTGAGGGCGCTCGGCATCGACCGCTGCTACGCCGTGGCCCATAACAACGTTGGGATTGTCTACCTCCACCAGCGGAAGCCTGAGCAGGCGGAAGCCCACTTCAGGCACGCTCTCGCCATCTCTCCTGCCTATGTCAAGGCGCAGTACAATCTCGCCGTGGCGCTCTTTCGCCAACGCCGGTACATCGACGCGTTGAAGGCGTATCTGGTAGCGCGGAAGCAGGACAGGGGGTATGTTATTGGCAGGGACGACCCGGAGAAGATGAAGGCGGCTTTCGAGGAAGCAAACAAAGATCCTGAGACAAAACTTGAGCTGGAACGAATCAGCCAGGAATACTCTTCTCCCAATTGACAGGTTGGTGGGGGACCCCGGGAGGGTGGCAGACCATCCCTGCCTTGGCTGAGCGGAAGGCCGATCGGGCCTACCGGAAAATTCTAGGCACTTGGATAGGGTAGATGCTCTGGATGCGCTCTGCGCCGCCGGTTGTCCTGCCTGCAACACCGGGAAGAACCCTGTGGGAGCGGCTTACAGCCGCGATCGAGTGGGCTGCGGCAGGGGGATCTCCTCGGCACGGTCGTCACGCCAAGGCGTGATCGCGCCATTGATAGTAGCGAGGAAGACAGGGGCTTTCGAGCGGGATGGTGGTGGAAAGACCGGGGGGCATGTGCGTCATCCAAGGAAAGTAGAGGCTCCGAATGCGCCGTGCCTCGGAGACCCCCCTGCCTCCAGCGACGGCCTTGTATGTAGGTCAGGAATCAGCACCCCGAGGGCTCGTGGTATGGGACGGCGACTCCTTTGCTGTTGGGCGGTAGTGGCACTCCTCATCTTCGGGCCCGATCGGGCTCGAGCCCAGGAGAACCCCGACCAGCTCTGGGAGTTTGCCGGGCACCTTTATGAACAGGGGGATTTCTACCGGGCGGTGGGGGAATACCAACGGTTCCGGTTTCTGTTTCCTGATGATCCACGGGCCGGGGAAGGGGAACTCCAGATCGGCCGCTGCTACCGCCTCGGAGGCGATTTCGACAAGGCCTTCAACTCCTTCCTCGCCCTCTTACAGGGGGAACCACGGCGTCCCGAGGCAAGAGCGGCGCTCGTGGAGATGGTCGCCATGCTGGAGGCCCAGCGGCGGTACCGGGAGGCTGCATATTGGGGCGAACGGTTCGTCGCTCTCTACCCTGACGATCCGGAGCGCGAGGCGGTCCTTGTTCGCCTGGCCTGGCTGTACGTGGATACCGGCGACTACCGCCAGGCGGTGGCCACCCTGGGAAAAATCCCACCGGAGAGCCCTCGGTACGTCACGGCGCGATCCCTGATCCAGGTGCTGGAGGAGAGACCGTACCAGGCGCCGAAGTCGCCCGAGGTTGCAGGGACATTGGCGGCCGTCCTTCCGGGCGCAGGCCATCTTTACGTCGGCAGACCGCCCCAGGCGGCAACGTCGTTCTTTCTCAACGGGCTTTTCATTTGGGGGGCGGTGGCGGCCTTCACCCATGACAGTCCGGTGCTGGGCGGGATCCTCCTGTTTTTCGAGCTGGGTTGGTACCAGGGGGGCATTCGGAGTGCGGCTGCGGCGGCCCGGGAAGTCAACGCGGAGGATGAGAGGCGTTACCGGCAGGAGCTCAGGCGAGACTGCCGGCTTTCCTTGGGGGTCTTCCCCGGGCGGGATCAGGTGCTGTTCGCCTTGCGCCTCGACCTGTGACCGGTCCGTATGGTGTATAATCCCGCGTGATGGACAACTCCTGGACACGGCGGCATGAATCCTGAGACGCACGACAGCACAAAGCCCTTCCGCCTGGTCAAGTACTTCTCCCTGACCGCCATGGTTGTGATCTTCGTCTCCACCCTGGCCCTGGGAGTCTTTATCTCTCATCGCGCCAGGACGGAGCTCCTTCAGAAGAGTGAAGACTATGCGATGCTCGTCGCCGCCAATCTCAATCACCAGGTGATCATGCAGTTCGTGCTGCCGACGGTGTTCAAGTATGGACGGGTGCAGCTCAGTAACCCACTTCAGTACGAACGGCTAGACAAGGTGGTGCGCAACACCATTCACGGCTTCAAGATTGATCGCGTGGATATTTACGATCTGAACGAGTTTATCACCTACAGTACGGATCGCTCTCTGGTTGCCCTTTCCGGCCTCGGCGGAAGGGATTTCGCCATGGCTCAGGAAGGCCAGTCCTCATCCCGCCTCATC
>JAGFXI010000455.1 GCA_017861095.1 Deltaproteobacteria bacterium
CGTGTCCGACACCACCACCAGAAAAGCGCTGTCGAAGGCCTTGGCCTCGATATCGACTTCGCCGGCCTCGGTGAACTTGATTGCGTTGCCGACGAGATTCAGGAGCACTTGATGGAGGCGCCGCTCATCCCCGTACCCCGTGGGCAGGTCCGGGACGACGGTGGTTTTCAACACCAACCCCTTTTCGGCCGCCAGCGCCTCCACCCCCGTGAAGACCGTCTGCACGACGTCCTGCATCGAGTACTCACTCAGGGAGAGCGTCAGCTGCCCCGCTTCGATCTTGGACAGGTCGAGGACGTCGTTGATCAGGGCAAGGAGGTGCCGCCCGCTCTGCTCCAGGCGTGCCAGTACGTCTCGCACCTTTTCCGGCACATCGCCATAGATGTTGTCCAGAATCAGTTCCGTGTACCCGAGGATCGCGTTCAGAGGCGTCCGGAGTTCATGGCTCATGTTGGCCAAGAACTGGGATTTGTGCCTGCTGGCGGCCTCCAAATCGCGCCCTTTCTCCTCGACTTCGCGAAAGAGCCGGGCGTTCTCCATGGCCATGACCGACTGGGTCGCAAAGGTCTGGAGCAGGTTCACGACCTCGGTTGAAAACTTGCACGGCTCCCGACACCAGACAACCAAACCGCCTACGATTCGCTCCTCACGCAGGAGCGGCATGGCCAAGAGGGAACGATAGCCCAATCGGACCAAGATGGGCTGGAGGTGGGTGGCGCCGTAATCGTGGTCGTCCAGAATGTCGGACACTTGAAAGGGAGCCCGGTTGACCGCGGCCCGCCCGATCGCAGCCTCTCCCAGGCGGATCGGTGTTCCTCGAACGGCCTCAAACAGCTCTTCCTCCATCTGATGGGCCACACGCGGGTGAAACTCCTGCCTGGCCTCGACATACTCGTAGACCACCCCGCCGGCCGTTCCCGATAGCTGGACCGCCCGGGTGACGATGGTGGTGAGCACCTCCTCCAGATTGAGGGTCGAGCTGAGCGCCTGGCTGACCTCCCCGAGGGCTTTCAGTTGCTCGAGGGCTTGGGTCAACTCCCGCGTTCGCTCCGCCACTTTCTGTTCGAGGTTCGCATACGACGCTTGGAGCTGAGTCGCCATGCTGTTGAATTGGTCGGCCAGCATCTCCAGCTCATCCCCTGTCCGGACTTCAATTCGTTGATCCAAGGCACCGGCGCCGATCCGGGCCGCGCCGGCCTGCAGCGCCTGGATGGGCCGGGCCATGCTTCGTGCCAGAATTAGGCAGGTCACTACGGCCAATCCGAGCCCGAGGGCCAAAAGTGCCAGCGTACTCAGGATGGAGTCGTAGAGCGGGGAAAAGGCCTCACTGGCTGGCTGTTCCACGAACACCGACCATCCTAAGGGATCAATCGAGGAAGAGCCCGTAAATACCGATTCCCCCCGCTGATCCCGGCCGATCCCCGCCTCGAGGACCTCTGCGCCCGAACCTCGCACGGCCGAGATGGCCGCCTGGACCTGCGGTAATCTTGAGAGGTCGGTCTTCTGCAGCACCAGGCTGATGTCGTCGTGGGCGATGAGAATGCCGCGGGGATCCACCACATAGGCATACCCCTTCTCCCCGGCCTTGACCTGAGAGACCACGTCCCACACGAGCTTCAGGTTCAACTCCGCCGCTGTAACGCCGGCGCCCGGGCCCTGCCACTTCATCGACAGGGTCATGTACGGTTCGGACTCATTGCGGAAATACACGGGGCCGAAATAAACATTTCCCGTCATGGCCCCGAGAAACTTCGGCTCGGCCGAGTGGTCTTTTTGACTTCCCACCTCATCCACATTCAAGCGCGAAACCCGGAGTTGCTCCTTGCCGGTCGCATCCAGGTGACTGACTTCGGTGACGGAAGGGACCTGGTGCAGGAGCCAGAGGAAATCCAATCGGCGCTGCTCAGCCGCCTGCTCCTGCGCCATGAAGATGGGATGCGACACCCACCGGATCTGCCCCTGGATCTCGCGAATGAAATGCTCGATGCGAAGCGCTGCGGTTGCCGCTTTCTCCTTTTGGAGGCGCACGATGGGTATTTTCGGAAAAGCGTGCGCCGAACTCTCATCACTCTGCATCCCTAAAAATCACGGGATCACCTCGTCCGCCAGGATGAGGAGCGTATGGGGAATGGTCAGCCCTAAAGCGGTGGCGGTCTTGAGATTGATGATCAGTTTAAACGAGCTCGGCTGCTCTACCGGGAGATCGCCCGGACTTGCCCCGTTCAGGATCTTGTCAACGTAGATGCCGATGCGCCGACGGATGGCAGGCTCGTCCACGCAATAGGACATGAGTCCACCGGCTTCGACAAACCTTCTACCTTGGTAAGTGGCGGGCAACCGGGTCTGTGCAGCGAACTCGACTATCCGTTGTGGGATATCACCCATTTCCCAGAGGCCCGTCGGAACCACATAAAGCGCTTCTTCCCCGGCCTTGGTCATCGCGGCAAATGCATTTACGAACTCCTCGGGACCTTTGACGGAATAATTTTGCAGCGTTAGGCCGAGCGCCTGCGCCGAAGCGTCCAGGTACCGCCTCCAAGTTTCAGGTCGATTCGAACGATTGAAAACTGCCACCCGGGAGACTTTAGGCGCGATCTCCTTAAGAAACTGGAGACGCTTCCCCTCCATCTCAGCGAGCGAGTCCGACAACCCTGTTACGTTCCCACCCGGGTGGGCAAGACTGGAGACCAGCCCGCGCCCCACGGGGTCAATGACCCCGTACATGATGATAGGGATTGTGCTGGTGGCCCGCTTGGCCGCCCGGACCAGGTGCGTACCATTGACAACCAAGAGGTCGGGCTTGAGACTTACGAGTTCCGCCGCAAGAGGCGCGGCTCGATCGTCTTGATCTTCCGTCCACCGGCAATCGAAGGCCAGGTTCTGGCCCGGGATATACCCACGATCCCGCACCCCCCCTATGAATGCCTGC
>JAGFXI010000137.1 GCA_017861095.1 Deltaproteobacteria bacterium
ACCGCCGCAAAGGGTGCCGCGATCAGCACCAGCACCGCAACCCCCGCTCCGGAAACGATGCCGCTCATGGGAGTTCTCGCCCCGGAACGAAAGTTCAGGGCGGAGCGGGTGAAGGAGCCGCTCACCGGATAGCCACTGAAGAGGGAGGCAGATACGTTGGCAAGACCCTGCCCGATGAACTCCTGGTTCACATTCAATCGCTGACGCGTGTGCCCTGCAATAGCCCTGGCGCTCGAAATCGCTTCCAACAGTCCCAGAATAGCAATGGCGAGGGCACCGGGCGCCAGCACGGCGAAATCGCTCCAGGCGGAGAGCCGCGGGAAGACCAAAGGGGGAAGGCTGCGAGGAATGGCCCCAACCACGCGGACACCGTACCTTTCGAGATGGAGGAGCGCGACCGCGGCGCCGACTACCACGAGGGCGATGAGTGCTGCCGGCCAGCCGGGTCGGAATCTCCTGACGGTCGTGATGATGGCGACGGTAGCGACCCCGAGACCGAGGGTGATGAGGTCGGTGCGATGGAGATGGGTGACAATCTCCCACAGGGATTTCAGAACGATACTGCTTTTTCGAATATCCAGACCCAAGAGGTGGGGAACCTGGTGAAAGGCGATGAGCAGCGCCGCTCCCGCCGTGAAGCCGAGAATCACCGAGTGAGCGACGAAGTTCAGGAGAGCGCCGAGACGCGCAAGCCCCATGATAATTCGCACCCCTCCAGCCATGAAGGCAAGGAGGAGGGCGAAATGGATATAGCTCTCGGTGTAAGGCTCGGCGAACTGGGCAAGCGTACCCAATACCACAAGGGAAGTTGCGGTGGTAGGACCCGTTATGAGATGAGAAGAGCTGCCCCAAAGAGCCCCAACCACGGCCGGGACGATAGAGGCGTAGAGACCGTACTGTACGGGCAGCCCTGCGATGAGGGCGTAGGCCATGGACTGGGGCACCGCCATAACCGCCACGGTGAGGCCGGCTATGACATCAGCCCGAAGATGGATTTTTCCGTACCCCCGAATCCAGGGCAAGAAAGGGAAAAGGTCTGTAGGTCGAACTTGCACGGCCCCATCCTCGGCGAAACCCGACTCCTGACCTCGTAAGCAGCAGCGCCTATCAAGAGGACTACTCCGGGCTTTGCTCTCCAGGCAAGCCGGCCACCATCTTCATCAGCTCCTCCTCGGCCACGTCGCTCCAACGCTCATACGCGTCGGCTACCGCGAAGCTCCAGCCGCTACGGATATTGGCGCAATAGATACGTTCCGTCTCCCGGGCAAGCCTTCCCAATGAATCCAGGTGGCCGGTAGGTACGGCCACCTGGATCTTCCGGGCGCCGTGTTTCCTGAGCGCGTCCACCCCCACACTTAACGTATAGCCGCTGGCGAGCCCGTCGTCTACCACGACGACCGGCCTCTCCGCAAGGTCCGGAAAAGGCCGACCTCGACGAAGCAGTACCTGCCGTCGGTCCACCTTCTCCCGTGTCCTGCTGATGCCCTGCTCCACATCCTCGCGACTCAACAGGAGACGCTGCACCAGCGCCTCGTTGATGCGCACGGTCCCGTCGAAGGCGACCGCCCCATATCCCGCCTCCGTGTCCCACGGAAGGGTGATCTTGCTCACCACCAGGAGATCCAGAGGCAGGTTCAGACGTTGTGCCACCTCACGGCCAACGGGCACGCCCCCGGCCGGCACAGCCAGAACGAGAGCATTATCTGGCACATCGGGTGCCAACATCCCTGCAAGAATCTCACCCGCATGAGGGCGATCGCGAAAGGTTCGGATACGGTCGCGGTAGTGCGCGAGTTCGATCAGACTTGCCGCCACTCAGTCCTTCCCTGCTATCTTCTGCGCGGGCGCTGAGACGCCCGTATCCCGCCGAAGGACAAGAAGGTGCGCCCTTTCGCCCCTGCCCACAGTCGACGGGTAAATCCTATCCCAACTCAGGGTGTTTTCGGAAGACATCCGGGGTGTTTCTTCAGCGGCAGGCTAACCTTTTCCCCCTGGGATGACAAGCCCCGAGTGAAGCCGGTGCGCCGCCACTTGCCAAAACCCTTGGTCTACGCTACAAGTGCAACGCCAAAGTGTTGACGAAAAAGGGCTGCCGCCTCGGCCCTTCATTGCCGGAGTAGCCCCCTGCCCCTGCTCTTAAGAACGCTTGTCTCGCGAAAGGCTCCGCGCATGGGAGTGGAGAGAATCCCTCTGCCGAAGTTCGAAGGTTACGACTGTTTCGGTTGTGGCACCAACAATCCTATCGGGCTTCAGATGAACTTCTACCGACAGGGGGACGCCGTCTGTTCCGATGTGGTGCTGAAAAGACATCATGTGGGCTGGCAGAACATGGCTCACGGCGGCATCATCTCGACCCTCCTCGACGAAGTAATGGCGTGGGCCGTAATTTACCTCAAGCGTTCTTTTTCCGTTACGCGGAGAATGACGGTTCGGTACAAGGCGCCGGTACCTGTGGATGTTCCCCTCACGGTGCGAGGATCTATCGCCGAGGAATGTGCGACGGGCACCTGCCGAACATCCGGCGTCCTCCTCGATGGCGAGGGAAAAGCGCTGGCGACCGGCGAGGCTGAATTCGTTCTCCTCAGCGCCGAGAGGCTCAGTGCCATTCCGGAAGAGGTGAAGAGAGAGATGGCCAAGCTCTTCGAAAGCCTGCAATCCGGCTCGCCCTAACCGCCCGTGAGACGAGGTTACGACGAGGACAACCAATATGGCGGAACGGCAAGTGTTCATGCCCAGCCAGAACCTGAAGCTCGAGGCGCTCCTTGAGCTTGTCGACGGCACCGCCGGGGTCGTGATCACCCATCCTCATCCCCTCTACGGCGGCGACATGGAGAACGGGGTCGTGGAATCGATCGTTCAGGTTTACCGGAGCCACGGCTACAGCACCCTGCGTTTCAACTTCCGCGGCGCGGGGATGAGCCAGGGAAGGTATGACGACGGGAGGGGCGAACAGGAAGATGTGAGATCGGCGATTCAGCTCCTCGCTTCCCACGGGAAGACTAGAATCGACCTCGCCGGGTACTCCTTCGGCGCCTGGGTGAACGCCCTCGCCATGCCGCCTCCCTCCCCGGTTAACGGCCTGATCCTCGTCTCCCCGCCGGTCGCGTTCCTCGATTTCAGCTCCGTCGGCTTCCTCGCGCCACTCAAGCTCGTCGTCGCCGGGAGCCAGGATCAATTTGCGCCTCCGGAGCGGATCCGTGCCCTTCTCCCCACGTGGAACCCCAAAGCCCGCTTCGAGGTCATCGCCGGGGCAGACCACTTCTATTGGGGACATACCGAGGAACTGGAGACGATCCTGACGGGTTATCTCGGCGGCGCCGGCACATTCGGATAGCTTGGAGGTGGCTCCGCTCCCCTCGATCCACCTTATTGGCTGCAGCTGGGTAGCATGTGTGGGGTGGATTGAGGCTGCAAGCGGAATCGACCAATGTGACTTCGGCGAGACACCTCCCGATGGCCATTACGGGGTAGGAGGGTTCACACCCTCACGGACCGGATCGCGACGGTTGATTGGGACGTTCCTCTTCAAAGTGGATGGCCTGGTGGGGACAGGCGACGATGCAGATCCCGTCCAGGTCACACCTGGTCTCGTCGACCGTGGCAAAACCATCGTAAATCGAAATGGCATGCTGCGGACAGACGAGAACGCAGGCACCGGTACCGCGGCACTTCTTGAGATCAACGACGATCTTGGTCACACCGAAACCTTTCTCGAGGGGCAGTTGAAATCTTTCGCATAGTGCCCAGCAACCGCCCATTCCGTCGCGTCCCGATCAAGCTGATAAGACCGATCTTAGTGGGTGCACGAATCCTAAACCAAACCCCTGCAAGCGGTCAAGACACGCCCCCTCGCCCTCCCCGTTCTTCCCGGCCCGGTGAGGAGAGGGAGTCCCGGGACGCAAAAAAGAGGGGAAATTGGTCCGCCCATCCTTTATAATAACCGCTTAATCGTGTCGGTCGGTTAGGAGAGACCGACCGTGTACACTTTCCCATTTCAGCCGCGTGCACAACTTCCGAAGAAACGACTGTTGGAAGTGCGTGTGAGTATGGCTCTTTGAGAATCTTGGCGTTGAGGCATTTCAGCAAGAACAAATCGAGGAGGTACGTGATGACGCAGTGGATGAAAGGATTTCTGTGTGTCGCCCTGTTCTCCATCGCGGTGCTGGGCATGGTACGCTCTGGCCCCTGGGCCGCCACGGAGCCCCCTCCTGAGGGAGGAGTGCTGCCGCAGTTCGAACTTGCCGCTCCAGAGGATGCCCAGGCCAGAGGCTACCTCGGACTTTCCGGAACTGGGAAATTCGCGATCCCCCAGATCAAGGCTCGGCTTGTCATCATCGAGATCTTCAGCATGTACTGACCCTTCTGCCAGAAGGAAGCGTTCCGGGTGAACGAACTGTATCAGGCCATCGAGAAGAATCCAGATCTCAAAGACAAGGTCAAGGTCATCGGTATCGGTGCGGGGAATTCGGTTTACGAGGTCGAGGTGTTCAAGAAGAAGTACGATGTACCTTTTCCGCTTCTCCCCGATCAAGATCTCTCCGTTCACAAGACCCTCGGTGAGGTGCGAACTCCTTACTTCATCGGCGTGAAAATCAATCCGGACGGGACCCATAAGGTTATCTACTCCAAGCTCGGCGGCTTCAGTCAGGTCGGCTTCAAGGATGCCGGAGCGTTCCTGGCCGCCATGGTGAAGCTAGCAGGTCTCTCCTAGGAGGCAAAGTCATCATGAGGATGCGAGGTACTCTCGCCTGGTGGATCATCCTATGGTTGGGCGTGGTGTGCTGGACCTCCGCCCTTCAGGCCCAGGCTCCCGAATTCAAGGAGAGCATTTATAAGGTCGGAAAGCTGAAACCGCGGGACAGCGTGCTGAAGGTGAAGGTAGGGGAACGTGCTCCCGATTTCACCCTTCCTGCCGTGGGCGGCGGCAAGGTCTTGTTAGGCGACTACCTGGGCAAGAAGAATGTTGTGATCTCTTTCGTTCCCGCGGCATGGACGCCGGTCTGCTCCGATCAGTGGCCGGGATACAATATCGTCAAGGATCTCTTCGACCAAAACGACGCCGTTCTTCTCGGGATCACCGTGGACAATATCCCCACCCTTTATGCCTGGACGACGCAGATGTGCGGGGGCGAAGGGAAGCTCTGGTTCCCGGTGCTCTCCGACTTCTGGCCCCACGGCGCCGTGGCCGACAAGTACGGCGTTCTCCGCTCGGACGGTGTGAGCGAGCGGGCCATCTTCGTTATCGACAAGAAGGGGATCATCCGCTACATCGACGTCCACGACATCAACGAGCGTCCGCGCCTAGAGGACATCATGGGCGCCCTCGAGAAGCTCAAGCAGTAATGCAGGCTAGATCCCCCAGAGCCTCGGGGCCTTGCGCTCGTAGCCCTGTTCTTCAGCGACGAGGTCAAGGTGGGCGGTGAGGATGTCGTCGATAGCCAGGGCCTCGACCGAGCCTCCCTTACGCGTATCCAAGATCTTGAGGTAGCCGGAACAGCGGTCGCAGACCTGAACGCGGTGGGTATCCTCCTGCTCGCCATAGAAGTAACGGAGGTCTTCCGGACCCTCGGCACCGCAGAAGGGACAACCCAAGCGAGGCAACCGATAGAGATGGCCGCAGAAGGAACAGAGCCCGTGGCGACTGCCCTCCTCTCCCACGAGGGCGGCCATGGCCGGCATCCCTCCGCAGACCGGACAATAGGGATGCTTCCATCCTTCCACGGAGATATCTTTCGTCGCTGCTGCAACCACCGCCGCCAGAGAGGGTTGGATGCTCAGCTTGGCGAGAGCCTTCAGCACAGATCGCC
>JAGFXI010000018.1 GCA_017861095.1 Deltaproteobacteria bacterium
GTACGTGGCCGGGAGGTGGACCTCCACGTCCAGGTGAATCTCCGGCTCAACCGACTCCCGGATGTCCTCACCTTTCATCTCCCTGATTGTCTTCTCCATGAGCTGCACGTACATCTCGTATCCCACCGCCGCAATATGACCCGACTGGGCAGCACCGAGGATGTTTCCGGCACCCCGGATCCTGAGGTCGTTGAGGGCGATCTTGAAGCCGGAGCCGAGCTCGGTAAAGTCCATGAGGGCAAGGAGGCGCCGCTGGGCCTGGCGGGTGACCAGGTGCTCGGGCGGGACGATGAGGTAGGCATAGGCTTGCTCCGAGGAGCGGCCGACCCGACCCCGGAGCTGATAGATCTGAGCGAGCCCGAGCTTGTCGGAGCGATTGATGAAGATCGTGTTGGCCGCGGGGATGTCGAGGCCTGACTCGATTATGGTCGTGCAGACGAGGACGTCGATACGGTGCTGGACGAAGTCCATCATGACCGTCTCCAGCTCACGCTCGGGGAGCTGGCCGTGGGCCACGCCCACCTTCAGCCCGGGTGCTAGTTGCTGGATCCGGTCCGCCATCCGGTAGATGGTGCGGACATTGTTGTGGACGAAGAAGACCTGGCCGCCCCTCGCCTTCTCCCTCATCATGCCTTCCCTGATGACCGGCTCCTCGAAGGGGCAGATCCTCGTCTCGATGGCGAGCCGATCCTCGGGCGGAGTGTCGATGGTGCTCAGGTCGCGAATGCCGATGAGGGACATGTGGAGGGTGCGGGGAATGGGAGTGGCCGTGAGGGTGAGAGCGTCCACTTCGGCGCGGAGCTGCTTGATCCGCTCCTTGTGCCGCACCCCGAAGCGATGCTCTTCGTCGATGATGAGCAGCCCGAGGTTGCTGAAGGCCACGTCCCGCTGGAGCAGCCGATGGGTGCCGATGATGATGTCGAGGCGACCGCTCCGGAGATCGACAAGGATTCGCTTCTGTTCGGCTCGCGGTTTGAAGCGGCTCAGCGCCTCGA
This sequence comes from Deltaproteobacteria bacterium, assembly GCA_017861095.1. GTDB lineage: Bacteria > Desulfobacterota > Syntrophobacteria > BM002 > BM002 > JAGFXI01. Next base: position 996 of record JAGFXI010000018.1, read on the forward strand.
TTAGGACCGGATGGCCGGCAAAACGCTGCTGAAACGTGAGAAGGTGCTGCTCGGCGAGGACGGTGGTGGGCACGAGGATGGCCACCTGTCTCCCGTCCATGACCGCCTTGAAGGCGGCGCGGACAGCGACCTCCGTCTTCCCAAAGCCGACGTCGCCGCAGATGAGGCGATCCATGGGTCTGGCCGACTGCATGTCGGCAAGGACATCCTCGATGGCGGCGAGCTGATCTGCGGTCTCCTCGTAGGAGAAGGAGGCCTCGAATTCGTGAAAGGTAGTGTCCGGGGGCGAGTACCTCGTCCCCTCCTTGATCTGGCGCAGGGCATAGATCTGGAGGAGCTCCTGGGCGACCTCGCGGATCGACTCCTGCACCCGTTTGCGCGTTGAGGCCCAGCGGGTGCCGCCGAGCTTCTCCACCCGGGGCTGCTGCCCCTCGATGCCGACGTAGCGGTGGACACGATGCAGCCGGTCCACCGGGAGGTAAAGGCGATCTCCGTCCTGGTACTCAAGAAGGAGGAAGTCGTTGGCCAGGCCGGCCACGGTGAGGTGGACGAGGCCCTGGTAGACACCGATGCCGTGATCCACATGGACGATGAAATCTCCCGCGTTGAGGTCGCTCAGGGAATCGAGCAAGGGCCCGGCGGCGGGGTGACGCTGGCGTCGTCGCCGGGGTTTGTCGCCATACAGCTCGGCCTCGGTCACCACCGCGAGGAGCTCGTCGGGCCAGATGAAGCCCCGGGGAAGGTGGCCGACCAGGATCTTGGTAACCGGTGCCTCCATGGAGAGGCGGCCGAAGGGTTCGGTGCTGAACACGCCGTCGACGCCGTAATCGGCGAGAAGGTCCTGGAGGCGGCGGCCCTGGTCCGCCGTGCGACAGACCAGGAAAGGGCTCAGCCCGGCCCGTTGCCATTCCTGGAACCTGAGCGCGAGGGGCTCCAGGAGCCGTTGCCGGTGCGGATAGGTGAGTACTTCCTCCCGGAGTTCCTCGTGATCGCCCATGCGGAACTGAAGCACCCGGCTCGGCGGGTCCTCGCGATGCTGGGCCAGTGACAGGTCGTCCTGAAGGATGCGGGTATGGCGTTCCAGGTAGGTCCCGAGCTCCCCTTCGGAGAGGAGGTAGGTTGCCGTCGGTGGCAGCCATCGTTCTCGGCGCTCGCGCTCCGCCTCGGCGAAGCGCTCCGCGACCCGCTCTTTAACCGCACCGGGGTCGGGAAGGACGATGAGAGCTGAGGGCGGCAGGTAATGAAAGAGCGAGTCCAGCTCGTCATAAAAGAGGGGGAGTAGCTGATCGATCCCAGGGAAATGACTCGAGGCGCGGATTCGCTCCAGCCATGGATCCAAGAGCGGACGGGCCTGCGGCTCCTCGGCACGGGCTGTCAGCAGATGGGTGCGGGCGAGTTCCCGAGCGGCGGAGGTGAGGATCACCTCATGGGCGGGGAGAATGATCACATCCTCGCGCTGCAGACTCGACCGCTGGGAGGAGGGGTTAAAAAAACGGATCGATTCCAGCGTCTCGTCGAAGAACTCCAGACGGAGCGGCTGCGGGTAGAGGGGGCTGAAGAGATCGATGATGTCCCCCCGCACGCTGAAGTCACCTACCTCCTCCACAAGCTGGCTGCGATAGTAGCCGGAGGCGCTGAGGTCGGAGACGAGCTCGTCTCTCGGTACCTTTTCACCCACCACGAAGTAGCGCGTAGCATCCAGGCATTGCCGCCGCGGCAAGACCTTTTCCATGGCCGCCGCCGCCGACATGACGATGATCTTCGGCCTGCCGCTGGTTGCGGCGGCGTACAATGTTGACAATCGCTGCGCCTGAACCTGAGGAGAAACCATGGGACCGCTCGGCGACTGCCCCTGGGTGCTCGGAAAGTACCAGAGCGGGCACTCCAGGGGATCTCCGAGCCACTGTTCAGGAAGGCCGAGAAAGAAGGTGAGGCTCTCCTGGGCCTGGCTGGCCTCTCTGGCCGTGGGGGTGATCAGGAGCAGGGTGCGGCCGAGGCGGGGGAGAATCCGGGCCAAGGTGTAGAGAAGGGCCCAGGGGTTCATGCCACGGACTGAGATGACGCGGGCGCCACCTTCCACGGCGGCACAGAGATCTCCGAGGCGGGCGCCACCCAGCAGGGATTTCCAGTCCTCAGGTACGACAAGGCTGTCGGACATGCCCGATCTTGTCTCCGAACCGATAGCTCCTGTTGTCGAATCAGAACAACTAGCCCAATCGGGCCCAAAAGGCAAGTTCCCCGCCTGTGTTTGCCTGGTCACGGCAACCTGTTGACACCCGGAGGTTTTTTCCCTAGAGTTTCCCACGCGACCGAGAGGGGGTTCGGGTGGAGGAGGAAAAGAGACCAAGTTTGCGTCTAAGCGCCCGGGAGATGAGCCTGGTGGCGCTTTTTGCCGCCCTCAGCGGAATCGGCGGCTTCATCCGTCTGCCGATTCCTTACATTCCCCTGACCCTTCAGCCCCTCATCGTGATGTTCTCCGGCCTCCTCCTCGGGGGACGGCTGGGAGCGCTCAGCCAGTTGGTCTACCTCCTCGTAGGTCTTCTCGGCATACCCATTTTCGCCCAAGGGGGCGGCCCCGGCTATGTGCTCCAGCCCACTTTCGGCTACCTCGTGGGATTCGTGCTCGGGGCGTACGTGATCGGCAGGCTTACCGAAGGGAGGGAGCACCTGCACCGGGGCATGCTCTGCGTCGTTATCCTTCTAGGCATCGCGGCCATCTACATTCCCGGAGTGACGGTACTCTACCTGAACCTCCTTTTCGTCCAGCAGAAGGCGGTCACTCTAAGCACGGCGATCAAAGTGGGGGCTCTCGTGCCCCTGCCTGGGGACCTGGTCAAGCTGGCAGTGGTGCTGGTGTTGGGACCGCCTATTCGCGAGCGGTTTCGCCGAATGGGCGGTGGTTCCGGAGGGTAGTCTTCATGGAAAGTTCGCACCTTCAGGATCTCCTCCGTCGGCTGAGCTCTTGCGCCAGCCTGTCATTGCCGAGGCTGTGGGAACGTTTCCCCGGTCTCTCGTAGTGCGGGCGGTTCGAAACGTGCTCGACCGGATCCGCCGCGCCATCTTGAGTGATCAGTCATCGGGAGTCAGTCGTCTTGATGAGGCTGCCCTGATCCAGGAGATCCTTGCTGAAGCCGAAGGGCTGGCGGCCTACACCCTGCAGCGGGTGGTGAACGGCACCGGGATCATCGTCCATACCAACCTGGGCCGATCCCTTCTTTGCCAGGAGGCCCTGGAGCGGCTCCAACTCATCGGAAGCGGGTATTCCAACCTGGAGTACGATCTGGAGGCGGGCTCCAGGGGGTCGCGCTACGTCCATGCAGAGGCGATCCTTCGCGAGATCACCGGAGCGGAAGGGGCCCTTGTAGTGAATAACAATGCCGGCGCCGTACTCCTGGTTCTCAACACCTTGGCCCAGGGGAGAGAAGTGGTCGTCTCTCGGGGGGAGCTGGTGGAGATCGGCGGCTCCTTTCGCATTCCTGACGTCATGACTCGGAGCGGTGCTCGCCTCCGCGAGGTGGGTTGCACCAATCGGACCCACCTCGAGGACTATCGGGCCGCGATCGGTCCGGAGACCGCGCTCCTCCTGAAGGTCCACGCGAGTAATTACCAGATCAGCGGCTTCACCGCCGAGGTGGATCTCGCCACCCTGGTGGCGCTGGGCCGGGCCCACAACCTTCCGGTCATGGATGATTTAGGGAGTGGTTGCTTTGTGGACCTTTCACGGTTCGGGCTTCGGGGCGAGCCCCTGGTCCAGGATTCGGTCCGCTCTGGAGCGGACGTGATCACCTTCAGCGGCGACAAGCTCCTTGGTGGTCCGCAGGCCGGGATCATCCTGGGCCGAAAAGAGATCGTGGAGAGGCTCCGGAAGAGTCCCCTTACCAGGGCGCTCCGGGTTGACAAGTTCACCTTGGCGGCGCTCGAGGCAACGCTCAGGCTCTACCGGGATGAAGAGACGGCAGTGAGGGCGATCCCCACGCTCAGGATGATCGCTATCGAGGTCGAGATCCTGGCGACGCGGGCTCAAAGTCTCGCAGACCGAATCCGGATGGCGGTCGGCAGTGGAGCAGAGGTGGCGGTGGTGGACGGCGCTTCTCAGGTGGGCGGCGGCGCATTGCCGGTGCAGACCCTACCCAGCAAGCTGGTCGCCCTCACCTCCCGGAGGCTTTCGGCCGCCAGGCTGGAGGCCAACTTTCGGGGCAATCAGCCGCCCATCATCGGCCGGGTGGAGCAGGAGCGCTTCCTTCTCGATGTTCGGACCCTCCAGCTCGGAGACGACGAGGTGATTGTGGCGGCGGCCGCCCGACTTCTCGCCGTTTGAGAAGGCGGCGCCGGAAGCGCTTTGCGCCGCAAACCATCCCTGCCTGCGGTGCCGGCTGATGTCGGGAGGTGTGCGGCAGAGAGGTCTGCCCTGCAAAGGCACGTCGTAGTGCGGTGGTGGACAGGCCGATTGGCCTCTTCTGATAACTTTAGGCACCTCAGGCATTTGGCTCGGGAGCTCCATGGAACTCTATTCAATCGAATTGACCTCGGCCGATGTCATCGCCCACGAAGAACTCTTTCGTCGGGAGTTCATCGACCTTCTCGGGTGCCAACATCTCACCGTCATTCCCCCCTTTCCGGATTACCAACTCCTCAGTCGGAGCCGCGCCCCGAGGCCACTACTCAAGGCGGTCAATGAGGTGGTGCTGAGTCGTCGATCGACTTACGATCAGAACGCAGGCTGGCTGCTTGTTCCCCTGGCCCTGGGCGGGAAGGTACTCGGGGTGCTCCTTGCCGAGGGTGTGACCGCAGAATGGCGGGTGTCAGAACGGATCCCCGTCCTTGAGCATCTCGTCCACCTCTGTCTCGAGGGGCTCCAGTGGGAGAAGCGGGCGGCGCGAGATGGGGAGACCAAGCTCTGGCAGCGCCAGGCGTTGGTCCACGGAGTGGTGCGGGCCGTGGAGGCGGCCGAGACCGGCGGGAGACTCGTTTCCCGCAGGCTCCTCGGCCAGGGAGACGGTCCCATCCACTTCACCCTCGTCTGTATGGTAACCACATCCGCTCCGGAGCCTTGGGCGGGGGCTGGCCCCTTCTGGCTCCAGAGAGGTCCCCTGGTGGAGAAATCGTTGCCGGCCGGTGCGTTGGCCGCTCATCTCGGCGGCGGGTGCGTCGCGGTCTTCTGGCCCGGGTCCGACATGAACCAGGTCCGCACCTGGTTGGATGCCTTAATCCAGACCATGGGGGGAACCGGGGCTTCACCCGGAAGCTGGACCCTACACGCGGGTATCTGCGCCTTTCCCGAGGACTTTTACGATGTGGGGCCCGTACTCCCCTGGGAAAAGGGCGGGGGTCAGGACAGACTGGCCGCCGCCGAAGAGATCATCAGACGGGGGATCCTTACGGCCGAGGCGGCTCGGGACGCCCTGAAGGTCACGATGCTCACCTACCAGACGCTCCGGGAACGGGGTCTGGCACCGAAACCGGAGGCTGCAGCAGAACGGGAACTTACCTCTCTCCTTGTGGGGGACGAATCGTGCGCGCTGCTCTTGGTGAAACTGGACGATTGGGACCGGTGGCAGCGTCAGCAAGGAGCCCAGGAGGCGGCGCGGCGGGCCAAGGAGGTCCTGAAGACGAGTCGGGGACTCTGCCCCGCAGGGGCTTCTCTGCACTGGGCCGGCCCTGACCGGTTTGTTGTCTTTCTCCCTGGCGCCGATCGGGAGCGAGCGGAGGAGCAGGGCCATGTCATCAGGGGTCGCGCCCGGTCGGAGCAGGGTACCACGGTGAGCATCGGCCTGAGCCTCTTTCCCTGTGTGGGATTCCCCAAGAGGGATCTCCTCGAGAACGCCCGGAAGGCGTTGATTCACACGGGCTTCTTCGGCCCCGACACCCAGACCGTCTTCGACGCCGTTAGTCTGAACATCAGCGGTGACCGCCTTTTCGAGGCGGGCCACCTAGAGCAGGCGGTACAGGAGTTCCACCGGGCCCTCGCCCTCGACTCGGAAAACGTGAACGTGCGGAACAGCCTCGGCGTCTGCTACGCCCAGATGGGGCGCATCGACGAGGCTGCCGCCGAGTTCTCACGGGTGGCGGCACTCAGGTCCGACGATTTCATGCCTCACTACAATCTCGGCTGCGCCCTCGTGAGCCTCGGACGCGCTCAGGAAGCGGAGCAGGCCTTGAATCGGGCGGCCGACCTTGATCCTACCGCTCCGGCAGTCTGGTTCCAGCTCGCCACCCTCTCTAAGGAAGAGCATGGGATCGAGGAGGCCGTCTCCCACCTGAGGCGGACCGTGGAGTTGAGACCCCAGTGGCTCCAGGCCTGGCGTCTCCTTGGCATCTGGTTGCTGGAGCAAGGCGAGGACGAGGAGGCGATGGCCGCCTTCAAGAGAGCGCTCCGGCTGAACGCCGCCGATGCTGCGGCCCTGAGTGGGTTGGCGGTTGTGTATGGTCAGAGGGAGATGAACCGGGAGGTGGCCCTCTCTCTGGCCCGAAGGAGCGTCCAGATCGAGCCCGCCAGCGCCCTCTACCTCGAGAGGTTCGCCCGGCTTCTCTTCCAGAGTGGAGAGGTGGATGAGGCTCTCACCCAGTGCCGGCGAGCGGCAGAACTCGCGCCCGAGGATGGCCGGATTCGGGATCTTCTCGGCGAGATCGGGGTAGCTCAGAGGGCCTCCACCTCGTAACCGCTGGAGGTCAGGGAATTGAGGATCTCCTCCATGTGCCCGACATCTCGGGTCTCCACCTCGAGCTCCACGCGGCTCAGGCCTAGAGGCAGGTGGCGCCCCATGCGGTCGTGAAGGATGTGGAGGATGTTGCCGCGACTGGTGGCGACGACGTCGAGGAGTCCGGCGAGCGCACCGGGAACGTCCTCCAGCACCACCGAGCACTTAAGAATCCTCCCGCTTCTGAACAGCCCCTGGTTGAGAATCCTGCCGAGCAGGTGACTATCCACGTTACCGCCACTCACCACGAGAACAACTACACGGTCCCGGAGCGAGAGAAGCACGCCACTCACGAGCGCCGCGAGAGGGACGGCGCCCGAGCCTTCGGCCAGGATCTTCTTCCGCTCCAGGAGGTCGAGCACGGCGGCGGCAATCTGCTCTTCCTCCACGGTGACGATATCATCCACGAAACGCTCCATGACGGCAAAGGGCAGGCGTCCCACCTCCTTGACGCTGATCCCGTCGGCGATGGATTTCCTCGCGGTGACAGGGGTGGGTTTCCCAAGGCGGCGGGCGGCAAGGGCCGAGGCGCAGACAGCCGCCTGGACGCCGATCACCTTCGTCTCGGGCCGCAGCGTCTTCACCGCCGTGGCAATGCCGGCGATGAGGCCGCCGCCTCCGACCGGTGTCAGTATAGCATCCACCGTGGGGAGCTCGGCGACGATCTCGAGACCGATGGTCCCCTGGCCGGCGATGATGTCGGCATCGTCATAGGGGTGCATGAAGGTCCGACCCTCCGCCTCCAGGATGCGGGCCTGGGCCAGGCTCTCGGTCAGGCTCGTGCCGGCAAGGATCATCCGGCCGCCGTAGCCGCGGGTGGCGAGCTGCTTGCTGATTGAGGCCCATTCCGGCATGACGATCGTCGCCGGGACCCCTAGAAGCTGGGCCGCATGGGCCACCCCCTGGGCGTGGTTGCCGGCAGAGGCGGCCACGACGCCCAGGGGACTCACCTGAGGGCGGATCTTGCTGAGCTTGTGGTAAGCGCCGCGGAACTTGAAAGATCCCGTCTTCTGAAGATTCTCCAACTTGAGATACACCTGGGCCCCGGCGCGCCGGCTGAAGGATGTGGAGAAGATGAGCGGTGTCTTGATGGCCACGCCGTCGAGGATGCGGGCGGCTTCCTGGATGTCATCGAGGGTGACCATGACGGAGATCTCCAGGCGGTTTGGGAAAAGGGGTTGTCAGTTCTCTCGACTCCGGGTAGGATCAGGCGCTAATCTCTTATCTTGATAGCAAATCCAGGTATGATCGTCAACTGAACCGATGGACGGGAGCCGGTTCGGAAAAGAGAAAGGAGTGACACCTATGATGGGAGCCAGGAAGCTAGGGAGGGTCCTTCCCTGGGTGGCGGCGGCCCTCGTCGTCGGCTCGACCCTGTCCGGGTGCGCTTTCGTCAACGTGAGCCTCTTCCAGGGCGCCCAGCCGCTCCAGGAAAAGGTGATCGAAGGGAAGGGGCCCGGCAAGGTCCTTATCATGGACATCAGCGGCCTGATTGCCTACGAGGACGACGATCGGTCGGGAGCGTTCCGAGAGCATGTGGGCCTGGTGGCCAGGGTGAAAGAGGAGCTCAGGAAGGCAGCCGAGGACCCGGAGCTCAAGGGGCTCATCCTCCGGGTTCAATCGCCGGGGGGAACGGTGAATGCGAGCGACCTCCTCTACCACGAGCTCATGGCCTTCAAGAAAGAGAAAGATATCAAGGTGATCGCCTGTCTCCTCGGGATGGCCACCTCGGGCGGCTACTACGTGGCCGCCTCGGCGGATCACATCATCGCCCAGCCGACGACTCTAACCGGCAGTATCGGGACCATCGCCTTCAAGTTCAACGTCCAGGGGCTCCTGGAGAAGGTGGGGGTGGAGTCGGAAACGGTGAAATCGGGGGACAAGAAGGACATCTGGTCACCCCTTCGACCCGCGACCAAGGAAGAACTCGCTATCTTCCAAGGGATCATCAGCGAATACCAGGCCCAGTTCCTCGGGGTGGTCCGGACCGGGAGACCCCAGGTGACGGAGGAAGATCTCAAGGTGATCCGGGACGGGCGGGTGCTCTCGGGCGAGCAGGCCCTGAAGCTCCACCTCGTGGATCAGCTCGGGTATCTGAGCGACGCGGTCACGTGGGTCCGGGAGAAGGCCGGGGCTCCGGACGCTCAGGTGATCATCTATCATCGCCCGGGAACCTATGTGGAGAACGTCTACTCATCCACCAGAGTCGAGGCGTGGAGCTGGGTGGATCGCGTTCAACACCAGGGCATGTTGCTGTCGGGACCGCCGGTTCAGTTCATGTACCTGTGGCTTCCGTGAGATCGACTTTGTGAATGCATGTAATAAGGAACCTGGAGCAGCCTATGAGGTTACGACAAATCAACCTGGAGGACTGTGAACGTCTGGCAGCCTCCTTTACCAAACCTTATCACCAGAACTATTTCGCCATGTACAGCAGCGTCCTGGGTGGTGTGGTCATCCATCCATTCCTCATGACCGTTCCCATGGACGACCACATGGTCCACCGGGGCGACGGCATCTTTGAGGTGTTCAAGTGTGTGGACGGCCGAATCTACAACCTCCAGCGTCACCTGGAGCGTCTCGATCGCTCGGCCCGGGCCATCTACCTGCAGCTCCCTGTCGGTCTCGAGGAGATGACCCGGATCGTGGTTGAGACCATCCGGCTCACCGGGCAGCGGGACGCCCTCATTCGCCTCTTCGTGTCCCGGGGACCCGGCGGGTTCACCACCGATCCCTATGAGTGCCCCGCATCCCAGCTTTACGTGATGGTCGGTCGGCTGAACGGCTATCCGGACGCGTTTTACTCCGAGGGAGTGCGGGCCAAGAGCAGCTCCGTGCCCGTCAAGAAATCCTATTTTGCCAACATCAAGAGCTGCAACTACCTGCCCAATGTCCTCATGAAGAAGGAGGCGGTGGACAACCAGGTGGAATTCACAGTATCCGTCGACGAGAACGGCTTCCTCGGCGAGGGCTCCACCGAGAATGTGGGGGTGGTCACGCGGGACGGGAGGCTCAAGCTTCCAAGGTTCTCGCGGATTCTCCAGGGGACCACGGTGATGCGGGCGACGGAGCTCGCTGAGGCGCTGGTTGCCGCCGGCACGCTTCAGGATGTGGTCTTCGAGGATATCACCCTCACCGAGGCATACAGCAGCGCTGAGATGCTCCTCTTCGGGACCACCTTCGACATCCTCCCGATGGTGGCCTTCGATCGGCACCCCATCGGCAATGGCGCCCCTGGGCCGGTGTTTCGGGGATTGAGGGAACGGCTCCGCTGGGACATGTACGAGAACCCGGCGGCCCAGACCCCGGTGTTCAGCAAAGGCGCAAGGCGCAAGGCTTAAGGCTCAAGGCGTTGCTCGCCAAGCTATGCCAGCAGCCCTTCACATTGACAGGGGAAGGACGCCTACGATAGAAGGGGCCATGCTGGAGAGAGGAGCGACGGCACCCTCATGGAGCAGATGAGGAAGATCGTCAAGCGGAGTTTTCGTGAGAGCATCGAGGCCAAACAGCGCTGTCTCGATGAGAACGCCGAGGCGCTGATCAAGGCGGCGACCATGATCGCCGAGGCTTTCGACGGCGAGAACAAGCTCATGATCTTCGGAAACGGCGGTTCCGCGGCCGACGCCCAGCATATCGCCTCGGAATTCGTCAACCGGTTCATGATCGAGCGTCCGCCGCTCCCGGCGCTCGCCCTCACCACCGACACCTCTATTCTCACCAGCGTAGGTAACGATGTCCATTACCAGTTTCCCCACGTGTTCAGCACCCAGCTCAAGGCGCTCGGGGTGGAGGGGGATGTGGCGTGGGCCATCAGTACAAGCGGGACCTCCGCCAACGTGGTGAAAGCGCTCGAGGTCGCGCGCGAGCGAGGGCTCCGAACCATCGCCATGACCGGCCCGGGAGGCGGAAAGCTTGCAGAGATCGCTGACATTCTCCTGGCCGTGGATGCCAGGATCACGCCGCGAATCCAGGAGTGCCACATCACCATGGGTCATATCATCTGCGAGCTCGTCGACTACCAGTTGTTCCAGAGGATCGCCTCCACGTGAACGAGGAACACAAGCCCATCTCCCTCGCGAGGGTTCGCACAGTATCCCTGGCCGAGCGGTGCAGTAAGTTCACCCTTGAGCTGGTGGGAAGGCCGTGGGAGCGGGGCCAGTCGTTTTCGGAGTTCCTGGGCAGACTCCCTCGGATTCTTGCCGGCACCGATTTCACGGAGGTGGCGAAGGCGATCGCGGAGGCAAGCCGCAGGAAGAGGATGGTCGTCCTCGGCATGGGAGCCCACCCTATCAAGGTTGGACTGAGCCCGATCATCATCGATCTCATGGAGCGAGGTGTCCTGAGCGGGGTGGCGATGACCGGAGCCGGGATAATCCACGACGCCGAGCTCGCTATCGCCGGCCGAACCTCGGAGGATGTGGCTGCGGCGCTGGCCGACGGGAGCTTCGGCATGAGCCGCGAGACCGCAGATCTCCTGAATCGAGCCATCAGCCGCCAGCGCCAGACCGAGCGAGGTCTCGGTTCCCTGGTGGGACAGGCACTCCTGGAGAGCGGGGCTCCCCACCTCAGCCGGAGCATTCTCGCAACGGGAGCCAGGATCGGGACCCCGGTGACGGTGCACGTAGCCCTTGGCGCCGACATTATTCACCTTCACCCGAGCGTGGATCCCGGGGCAACAGGAGAGGCAAGCCACCTGGATTTTCGGATTCTTGCCCGTCTGGTTGCCTTGCTGGAGGAGGGAGTGTATCTCAATCTCGGCTCGGCGGTATTCCTGCCGGAGGTTTTCCTCAAGGCCCTCGCCCTGGTGCGCAACCTGGGCTACCGTGTCGAACGGTTCACCACGGTGAACATGGATTTTCAGAGACACTACCGGCCACGGGTGAACGTGGTGGAGCGTCCTGTCCTGAAGGGCGGGAAGGGCTATGAACTCATCGGGCACCACGAGATCATGGTGCCGCTCCTGGCCGCCGCAGTGATCGAACTGCTCGGATAGCAGCTCGACGCAGTCGGGATTGGCTTTGCTTCGGAGGCCACCCTGCCTCCGGCGCGAGCCGTTGTTAGGTGTCCTGTGGCAGGGAGGTCTGCTCTGCAAAGGCGCATAGTCGCGCCATTGATAGTAAAGACGGAGGCCGGGCGTTCCGGCGGACTTGTGGTGGAAAGCCCGGGGGGCCTTCCCGTCGGCGAAGGAAGGTAGAGGCTCCGATGCGCTTTGCGCCGCAGACCATTCCTGCCCTCCGGCGCGGGGCGTTGTCCGGTGGGAGCGGTTTGCAGCCGCGATCGGACGGTTCGCGACAGGGGAGTAGGCGGTGTGATGAAGAGAATCGTCATCAGGGCGGGTTTGGTGCAAGTTGCGGCGGAGCTCAACAATTCCCCGACAGCTGAAGCGATCTGGCGGGAACTGCCTATCACCGGCTCGGCTAGTACCTGGGGCGAAGAGATCTATTTCCGCATCCCCGTCTCTTGCGACCTCGAGTCGAGTGCCCGAGACGTCCTGGAGCTGGGTGAGCTCGGTTACTGGCCTCCGGGCCGGGCTTTCTGCATCTTCTTCGGGAAGACCCCCATCAGCGCGCCGGGAGAGATCCGCGCCGCCAGTGCGGTTACGGTTGTCGGCCGGGTCTTGGGCGATCCGAAGGGCCTCCTCCAGGTGCGAGACGGGGACGCCGTCCGGCTCGAAGGGGTCCCGGGGTAGGTTCCGATTCATTGTCAGGAGCCATGGCGGCTGCTATCATGAAAGTGCCGTGGGCTATTTCGATACGGTACTACGGACTCCGTTTTGGCCTCCTCGGTTCGGGACTCATCCCGGACTGTGGATTCGATACGAGAGGAGTTGTCGATGCCCATCTACGAATACCACTGTGCCGACTGCGATCGCCAGTTTGAGACCCTTGTCTTCCGCTCATCCGACCCGGTCATCTGCCCTAGGTGTGGGACCGCACAGGTGAAGCGGGTGCTCTCGATATGCGCCTTCAAGAGCGGCGGCGACAAGGGCGCGGCGAGCAGCAGGATGGGGACGAGCGGGAAGAGCTGCAGCGGGTGCGCCGCTGCGAACTGCAGCAGCTGTCACTGAGAAGAACCCACCGGGATAGGAGAGGGGATGCAGCTCAGGATCGGGACTCGCGGAAGCGCCCTCGCCCTGTGGCAGGCGGAATGGGTCAGGTCGCAGCTCACAGCAGCCCACCCCGGGCTCACGGTGGAACTCGTGACCATCAAGACCCAAGGTGACAAGATCCTCGATGTGCCCCTGGCCAAGGTGGGGGGAAAAGGCCTTTTCGTGAAGGAGATCGAGGAGGCCCTCCTGGAAGGTCGGGTCGATCTCGCGGTGCACAGTATGAAGGACATGCCGGCGGAGCTTCTTGCGGGGCTCCGCGTGGCCGCCATGCCGCTCCGGGAAGACCCAAGGGATGTTCTGATCATGCGCGAGGGGAGCGGATTCGCCGACCTGCCGCCGGGCGCCAGGGTCGGGACGAGCAGCCTGCGACGTGCCGCCCAGCTTCTTCATCTGCGAGCCGATCTCAGGATTGAGACGCTCCGGGGCAATCTCGATACCCGGCTGCGGAAGTTGGAAACGCATGGGTTCCATGCCGTGGTCCTCGCTGCCGCCGGTATAAAGCGCATGGGCCTCAGCCACCTCATCACCCAATATCTGGAGCCGGAGCTGATGCTCCCCGCGGTGGGACAGGGAGCCCTGGGGATCGAGACGAGAACCGAAGACGCGCCGACCAACGAGCTCGTGGCTGGACTGGCCCACCAGCCGACCATGGTGGCGGTGAGGGCGGAGCGGGCGTTCTTGCGCCGACTCCAGGGAGGCTGTCAGGTTCCCATCGGCGGCCACGCAACGCTCGAGGGAGAGCGGCTAATCCTCACCGGCATGGTAGCTGATCTCCAGGGACGACGGGTGATTCGGAGATTTCTTCAGGGGGAGGCCAGGAAGGCGGAGGAGATCGGAGAGAGTTTGGCGGAGGTGGTGCTCTCGGTGGGCGGCGCTGAGATTCTCGGCGAAATCTATGGGTCTCCAGTGCCCGCGGTCTAACTTTAGGCAGTTTGGGCAGTTTTTTGGCTGTCGTAGCCGTAGGCTACTATGGCGAAGTCGGCAGCTCAATCGAGGCACTTCAGAGGTTGATCCGGGCTTGAACGCGAAGCGAGGTATGGTTTATCTAGTCGGTGCCGGGCCGGGAGATCCCGGTCTCATTACGGTGAAGGGATGGGCGTGTCTCCACCGGGCTGAGGTGGTGATCTACGATTACCTGGCGAACGAGAGTCTGCTCGAGGCTGCACCGTCCCAGGCTGAGCGGATCTACGTGGGCAAGAAGGCCGGAGCCCACGCCATGAGTCAGGAGGAGATCAGCCGGCTCGTTGTGGAGAAGGGCCGTAGCGCTGTTGTGGTTCGCCTCAAGGGGGGCGATCCTTTCATTTTCGGCCGCGGCGGCGAAGAGGCCCTGGCCCTGACGGAAGCCGGCATCCCCTTTGAGGTGGTTCCAGGGGTGACCTCGGCTATCGCCGTGCCCGCGTACGCCGGCATCCCCCTCACCCACCGCGACCTAACCTCGTCGGTTGCATTTGTCACCGGCCACGAGATGCCGGGCAAGGAGACTTCCGCCATTCATTGGGATCGCCTGGCCACCGCGGTCGGGACTCTTGTGTTCCTCATGGGCGTGCGCAACCTTGAGCACATCACCTCCCAGCTCATGACCTGCGGCAGGGCACCCGAGACGCCGGTGGCGGTGATCCGCTGGGGTACGACGCCGGAGCAGGAGACAGTGACCGGAACGCTGGCCACTATCGCTCAGATCGCGGCCGGCATCAGCCCTCCCGCCATCATCGTGGTCGGCGAGGTCGCCGCGCTCCGCCCTAAGCTCAACTGGTTCGAAGGGCGGCCTCTCTTCGGGAAGACCATCCTCGTCACCCGCACCCGGGAGCAGGCGAGCGAGTTCCGGGCACTCCTGGAAGAGCGGGGGGCGCGGTGCCTCGAGTTTCCGACCATCGAAGTGGTGCCGCCGCTGAGCTGGGAGCCCCTGGATCGCGCGTTAAAGAGCATTGACCGATACCATTGGGTAATCTTCACCAGCGTCAACGGGGTCCGCTTCGTGTTCCAGCGCCTGGAGGCGCTCGGTGAGGATGTCCGCTCTCTCCACGGCATCCGTCTCGGGGCTATCGGGCCCAAGACCGCGGCCGCTCTCGAGGAGCGCGGCCTCCGACTCGACCTCTTGCCCTCCGAATACCGCGCCGAGGCGGTTATCGACGCCCTTGGGGAGGCGGAGATCCGCGGCCGCCGCTTCCTCCTGCCCCGAGCGGCCAAGGCCCGCGAGGTTCTACCGGAGAAGCTGGTGGAGATGGGCGGGGAGGTAGAGGTGGTGACTGCGTACGAGACCGTCCGCCCCTCGGAGAAGGCGAAAGAGGTGAGGCGGCTCCTCCGGGAGGGTGCCATCCATTGCATCACCTTCACAAGCTCATCCACGGTGGAGAACTTCATCGCCATGGTGGGCGACGATCATCTGCCGTCCCTTCTTGGAAAAGCGATCGTCGCCTGCATCGGGCCGATCACGGCGGAGACGGCGCGGAAGCATGGTCTCACCGTGGAGATCATCCCTGACGAATACACCATCGAGGCGTTGACCGCTGCTCTGGTGGCCCACTTTCAGAACCCGTAGCCGGTAGGTCTCTTGAACAACCTTCCGGCCGGGAACACCGGTGAAGCCTGTGCCTTCGGGATCGATTGAGTATGTCCGGCACCTGAATGCCGCCCAGTACCAGGCGGTCACCAGCGGTGACGGGCCCGTTCTGGTCGTGGCCGGCGCAGGAAGCGGCAAGACGAGGACTCTCGTCTACCGGGTTGCCTGGCTGGTGGAACAGGGGGTGGAGCCGGAGACGGTCCTGCTCCTCACCTTTACCCGAAGGGCGGCGAACGAGATGTTGACGCGGGCGAGCGCCATGCTCGACTTCCGATGTCAGCACGTGCTGGGGGGCACCTTTCACTGGTTGGCGAACAGGCTCCTCCATCGCTACAGCTTGAGGCTCGCCTTCGATCAGAAATTCACCATCCTGGACCGCGGTGATACGGAGGACGTGATCAACTTCCTGGCGGGCTCCTTGGGTCTTCGGGAACAGCACCGGCACTTTCCCAAGAAGCATACCATCGCCGACATCTTCAGCAAGACGGTGAACCGAGCCGAGCCCCTTGCGGATGTGCTCGTCCGGGAATATGACCACTTTCTTCAGTACCGGGAGGAACTCGCGGCGCTCTGGGAGCGCTACGGCCTCTACAAGCGCCAGAACCAGGTCATGGACTTCGACGACCTCCTCCTCTACTTCGCCAGACTCCTCCAGGAATGCGAGGATGTGCGGCAGGAGATCTCCTGCCGGTACCGATACCTCCTCGTGGACGAGTACCAGGACACCAATCGTCTCCAGGCAGAGATCGTTCGCGCTCTCGCCGCGACGCATCGGAACGTCATGGTGGTGGGGGACGACAGCCAGGCCATCTACGCCTTCCGAGGCGCTCACTATCGGAATATCCTCGATTTTCCAAAGTTTTTCCCCGAGGCCAAGATCTACAAGCTCGAGGAAAACTACCGGAGCACCCAGCCCATTCTCGACGTGGCCAACGGGATCATCCAGTCGGCTCGTGAGAAGTACACCAAGTGCCTCCGAAGCCGGCGGGGCACGGGCACTCGCCCGCTTCTTGTGAGACCCGCGGACGAGGGCACGCAATCCGACTTCGTCTGTGATAGAGTGCGACAGTTCCAGCGGCAGGGCTTCACCCTGCGGGACATGGCGGTGCTCTTCCGGGCGAGCTTCCATTCCTTTGACCTGGAGGTGGCGCTCACCCGGGCCGGCATCCCCTTCGTCAAGTATGGGGGCTTCCGGTTCGTCGAGGCCGCCCACATCAAAGATGTGCTGGCTCATCTGCGTGCCTGGAGGAATCCGCAGGACCGGATCAGCTGGCACCGTCTGCTCCTCCTCGTTGATAAGGTGGGCGCCAAACGGAGCCAGGAGATCATCTCCCACCTTCTCGAGGGCGAGGCCGGACCGGAGCGGTTGAGAGTCTATGCCCAGAGACTACCGGCTCGACATGCGTTACACCGCCTCGTCCACCTCTTCGAGGAGCTCTCCCAGCCCGGGTTGACGGTCAGCCAGCAGGTGCGGGCCGTTCGCGCCTACTACGAGCCGATCCTGGTTGCCAAGCACGATGACTACCCGAAGCGGCTGCGGGAGCTGGACTATCTCCAGGA
>JAGFXI010000138.1 GCA_017861095.1 Deltaproteobacteria bacterium
AATCGGGTAAAGGGGAGCTTTGAGCTCCCCCTCCCCACACCACCCTGCATGCGGGTCCGCACAGGGCGGTTCACAGAACCTACCGGACCGTAGTCGGGTAATGGATGTTTACCCAGAGCTCTTTGACAGACAAAAGACCCTGATCCTTGAGCCACTGGTTGGTCATGCCGGTCTGAGTAGCCAGAGTCCGGGCGAGATGCCACGGGCCTTTGCGGCTGATCGCCACGAAGATGGCCGCCTTGAGATACGTGCCCAGCTTCAGGAGTTTTCGCACCTTGGTGCGTGCATAGCGCCACTGTTTCCAGTAACACATGCGGACCCTTCTCCTGAGCCAGTGATCGATCTCCGGGATAGGTCGATAGTACTCCGATATCCCGAAGTAGTTCATCCAGCCTCGAAGGTACTGGGCAAGTTCGGTGAGACGGTACTCCATGGAGACAAACCATGACCTTCCGGTCAGGAGCTTGACCCTCCGCTTAAACTCGTGGAAGGCTTTCTCCGACCAACGGATGGCGCCTCCTCTGAAAGTGAAGCTGAGGAAGTCGGTATCATCCGTTCGTGCCACCCGGCTTTTCTCCGGATTGACCTTGAGCTTGAGCGTGCGTCCCAGGAACTGCTTCACGCCTTGCATGACCCGCTCACCCGCTCTTGGACTCTTCACCAAGAGGATGAAGTCATCCGCATAGCGGACGAACCTGTGGCCACGATGCTCAAGCTCTTTGTCCAGGTCATCCAGAAGGATGTTGGCCAAGAGGGGTGAGAGCGGACCCCCTTGAGGCACACCCTGTGGGGTATGCTGAGGGCGACCGTTGACCACCACTCCGGCCCGGAGGTACTTCCCGATGAGGCGAAGCAGCCTCTTGTCCTGCACCTGCCGCGCCACTCTGTGCATGAGCACATCGTGATTGACCGTGTCGAAAAACTTGGACAGGTCCAGGTCTACGGCAGTGCGGAATCCTTCTCGGATATGCTCCCTGACCTTTCTGACCGCGTCCAGTGCCGATTTTCCGGGACGGAACCCATAGCTGGACTCCGAGAAACCCGGATCGAAGATCGGTACCAGGACTTGCGCAATGGCTTGTTGGATAACCCGGTCGAGCACGGTGGGAATCCCTAAAGGGCGGGTTCCCCCCGTATCCTTGGGGATCTCCACGCGCCGAACCGGTGAGGGTTGATAAGTGCCTGCCAAGAGAGATTCACGGATGGTGTCCCAGTTGAGGCGGGCGAACTCAGGGAACTCCTCGATGGACATGCCATCGATACCAGGAGCCCCCTTGTTTGCCTTCACCCTCTTCCATGCACGTTGCATGTTTTCTCGGGACAGCACCCGCTCCAGCAGGTGGACATCTGGGTTGGACGGTTCCATGACGCGCTGCATGGGCACTTCTCCGGTCGGATTCTTTGTGTCCTGCAAGCTCATAGGATCTCCTTCCCTACTCTGTGTTCGGCCCTTCACCGTGTCCTCCCGATTAGAGGAGGCGTTTGGCTAGTATGGCCTCTGCTGACTTCTGCCCGATCACGCCAGGGATTGCTCCATGGCGCGCTGTGTAGGCTTGGTTGCTTGCTGCCTTGTTCGCTCGCCCAGGGTGGCAGCCTCTCCCATGCGCCCAGGCTTGTTCCACCAGTGGCCTGACTGGTCGTTTACTTCGCCATGCCCCACACAGCCATGTCGGGCAGATCTCCCCGGATAAGAACGTGAACTGTCGCTACGCAACCGCGGCATTTACCCTACCTCCTGAACCCGGGGCTTTGTTGTGTTGTGCCAACTTGCCCGGAGACTGGGCCTTGTATGCCATTTCTGTACGTCAGCTCGTAGCTTTGCGCTCCGGCTTCCTTCGGACTCCGCCTCACGGCGACGCCCTTGCCTTCGGCTAGTACTTATGCTAACGGTATCAACCGCTAACAGGATTCATGTACAGGGGACTTTCACCCCATAAGTTCACGCCCGTGCCGGGCGTACACAACTCATTCAAACCGACGCCGCTTCGCGGCGCGTCTTAATTCAGGCGTTCGGTGAGGAGAAAAGAAAAGTGAAAACTCAAGTCGAATTCAGATCCGACAAATTCCCACCCTACCATG
Source organism: Deltaproteobacteria bacterium (assembly GCA_017861095.1). Classification (GTDB taxonomy): domain Bacteria; phylum Desulfobacterota; class Syntrophobacteria; order BM002; family BM002; genus JAGFXI01. The sequence continues at coordinate 2,080 of JAGFXI010000138.1, forward strand.
GCGAAGAAGAAAAAATTAACCCAGGAGTATGGGGCAAGAGACTCGCTGAGTATCTTCAAGAAAACCTACCTCATCAAGGTCTTAGAGTGATTAGCATTGGCGCTGAGGATTGGGGCTGGATGGTAGAACTGGAAAACGAAGAATTCCCTTTATGGATCGGATGTGGCCATCAGAATGGCGACAATGATGAATTCTTATGCTTTATCGAACCTTCCAAGCCATTCATCAGAAAGTGGTTTAAGAAAATTGATACAACAGTACAGGTTGGCCGTGTTTCTGAAGCATTGAGGAAAGTCCTCGAATCGAATCCCGACATACACAGCGTTAATTGGTTGCCGGATACGGACCGATGACACCAAACAAACGCCTGCGCGTGTCCGCGAAAACCCGCGTCAACTGAGGCGCGAAACCGTCAGATCGTCCAGAGAGAACTCACGTGTATTGATTTGGTGTTTCTGATGAATCTCGATCTCGAAGAACGATTGGTACAAAAAACCATAGGCTTCAAACGCCTCGCAAAGGCACAAAAGGTCAAACTGCTGGCACAGTGGTCACGCGCATTTCCAGACCTCGTGACATCCGCTCGCCATCAAGCGGTGCGCGAGGGTGTTTGCCGTGATAAAGATGCGGACGAAGCGTACACAAGACTATCGCTTTGCGATTTTTACATTCTTCCCGACGATGATAGCGGAATGCCGTCGTACGCATGTTTTTCAGCGAAACCGCCGGAATTAGCCCAACTTGTATCCGATACGGTTACGAAGTGCGATGAACTAATCGTCGTTGATGCGAGTTGGCGTTGGTCTGCAGTATTCGTTAATCATGGCGCCCCGCAGTTGGTAGGGAGGCACTTCAGTCGAAAATGAAACGGCAACGACAATATGATCTGACACAAGCATTAAGCCGTACTGCCGGGGATGCGGCATCTGTAAAAGGGCTGGGGTTAAAAGGGTTGAGGGCTGGGGAACTTATTGCAAAACAGCTAACGGTAGGGCGAGGCTGGTACCTGCGAAGCCTGGTTGTAAGAGACTGGCGTCGAGCCGATCACCCTGCAGTCCTAATGAATGCACACGACCGCTTTGCCCCACGTGATTCTTGTCGTTGGGCGACCGAAAAGAGAATCCGATGAGGACGAAGGCTATCTGGGCAGTGATGTTGCGGGCACTGGGGGCGGTGTCAATTGTCCTCAGCGCCAGTTGCGCTCGCCTGCTGATTCCCGCCGACGATGTGCCGCTGCGGCCCCCGGACAGCTACTTCCCTCACGCCGAATGGCGCACTTCCACGCCCGAAGCGCAAGGCCTCGACTCGGAGGCGCTGATCGCACTCTTCGATACGGTTGAAGCAAGGTGTTTGCCGATCCACAGCCTCCAGATCGTGCGCTATGGGCACCTCGTGCTTGATGCGTACTTTTTCCCGTTCCTCCGGGGTGAGCGTCACGACGTGGCATCGGTCACCAAGTCGATCACGACGACGCTGGTCGGGGTGGCGCTCGATCGCGATGCGATCCCGAGTTTGGAGACGGCGGTGTATCCATTGCTGTATCCAAGACCGCCGGCGGACGTTCGCAAGCAGCAAATCCGCCTGCGCCACCTCTTGACCAACTCGAGCGGGCTGGACTGCGGCCGCGCGAACTACGAGCGCGAAATGCTCGCCATGGTGGCGACGGAAGACTGGCTGCAGTTCGCACTCGATTTGCCGATGCGCGAGGCGCCGGGAGTGCGTTTTGCATATTGCAGCCCGGGTTTCCATCTGCTTTCTGCATTGATCAGCCGCCGTACCGGGCTGGCGGCGGAAGACTTCGCCCGGCAGAACTTGTTTGCGCCGCTCGGTATCACCGATGTGCGCTGGCCCCGTGACCCCCAAGGGATAAGCCAGGGTGCCGGCGATCTGCAACTGCGCCCTACAGACTTGCTGAAAGTAGGTTATCTGTTCCTGCGCCAGGGCGAATGGGATGGTCGCCGGATCCTTTCACGCCAGTGGATTGAACAGGCGACACGACGGCAGATCGAAACGCCCTCGTCGGAAGACTATGGGTTCGGGTGGTGGGTCTCCCGTGACGTTCCGGGTATGTACCAAGCGGCCGGCCGCGGCGGCCAGCGACTCATCGTGTGGCCCGCAAAGGACATCGTGGTCGTCATGACTGCCGGCGGCTTTGACCCCGCTCCATTGGCGCCCTTGTTGTTGCGCGCCATGAAGAGCAATGCGGCCCTACCCGAGAATCCTGTCGCTCACTCTCGCTTGTTGGCGCGCGTGCGCGCGGCGACCATGCAGGTCCAGACGAAGGAATCGGCGCCGTCACTACCCGCAAGGGCCGCCGGGATCAGTCACACGGTGTATGCCTTAGACCCCAACCCACTTGGAGTTCGTGCGATGGAACTCCGGTTCTACGATCAGGCGGGTGCCGAGGTGCGGGTCCTTCGGGGTGACGAGGAGATGGTCTTTCCGGTGGCGCTTGACGGCACGTATCGGTTCGGAACCGATCCCACTTCGAAAGAACGGGTGGCGGGTCGCGGACGTTGGACTGGTCCCGATGAGTTCGTGCTGGAGCTCGACACGATCGTCCGCATTAACCACTTCAGTCTCGTACTCCGTTACGAGGGCGATCGGTTGCACGGCCGGGTCAGCGAGCGCGCCGGGTTGATCCCCGAAACGGAGTTCACCGGCCGCCTGCGACGCTGATCGGCACCGCAAAGTGCCAACGGGGTTGAATTGTGGAATCTTACAACGGACAACCTCATGAGAAATCGCTTTTAGATGTTTGTATTGTTTCGTTTTCACTCGCGCAGATCGTGTTGACACAAAGGTTGGTGGAGTTCGCCACTTCACCGATCATCCCTGGGCATAAAGAATTTCCTCTGCACATCGACGACCAGCTGTGCCCATTGCTTGCCGGGCCTTGAATCGACCAGGTTCAGAAGCCCAACAACCGCGTAAAAGCGACGCGTTTTCCGCGCCAATGACACGGGAAGCCGGGCATCAAAGCCGGTTCCAGCAGCAGACGCACGGAGGAACAGGGCTACGGTATCCATGAAGAAGATATTCCTGGCTATCTGCTTAGTCCCCGCAGCAGTTGCTGCTGCGGGTATTCAAAGCGACCCACAGATCTATAGCCTACGGGGAGGGCATCCGGGGCAAATAGTGATGCTCTCCGGTTGGTCGAAGGGGAAGAGGTTTGCTGAGTACGAAGACTATCGGAACCTGACCCCCCGCTTCTTCTCCACTAATCAAGCGGTGTGGACATGGTGCGACGGGAAGTCGACTCCCAACAGGATCGAAAGGATCGATTCGACGGTTGTCATGGGCCAGGTCACGACGATCGTTCTCGCGGAGAAGACCACCTGTGACGACAAGGCCCAACTCATCTCGAACCATGACTTCCCCAGGCAGCGATGGGCTGCTGCTGACGCAACCGAACAAGAAGTGGAGAGAATCCAAACGAAGCTCCGGTCGGCCCACAGACTGCGGGTCACCAGAGTCGTGAGCGAGGTGAGAGGCGTGCTGTATCTGGTATTCGATCCATCGATAGAAACGATTCACGATACCGGTGGATCTCGACTGTTGGACGCCGCTCTGAACCAGATTTCCATGATTGATAGTGCGCCGTTGTCTCCGCTGATCGATCTTGATGACGATGGCGTGCCGGAATTTTACATGCCGTCATCGGACGGGATGGAGGCGTGGCTGGTGAGAATGTTCCCCGAACTGAATAGGGAACTTCCCCCTCTTCCACTGATCAGTGATGCCAAACCTAACCGTTGGACGCACCAACATGAGGATATTTGCATACGTAGCGGTCATCCTGATCCTCACCGCCAGTGCGGCCAGGGCACAGATGGACGTGCCGAACGATACCACGGTAAGTCCGGTGAGCGAGGCAGATGTCCACTGGAAGATCGTCCAAAGGGAAATAGAACAAATCACAGAGGGCGCCCCGGACTCTCCCGTTGGCAACCAATTGGAGATGGTCGGAAGAATAGAGGGAAGGGCCATTCGGGAGCTCTTTCCCGGGTGGGAGTTCTACGCTGTAAGCTACTCGAACTACAAGAAAGAAGGCTTTGATGACAGACCTGTAAGCCTTGCGGCCGGACTCGGGCTCACACTTGCAGTAGGCCCGGATTCACGGCTAAACATAAGGATGTCTCATTACGGTAACCATGAGGAGTACGGACACCTGCTGATCGAGACGAAGGCGGCAATCCGCAATACTGACGATGCAAATCTGGTGTGGCACGCATTCTGCGAAATCCACCGGAAGGCGTGGAAGGGTCGCAAGGTGGAGAAGGTTTCTGAGACTGAGTGGAAGCTGGGTATCTTCAGCTACGACCAGACAAGTTCCGTTGTTGATGGCGTCAGTACCGTCGTGAAGAGAACTCATTTTATGCAGGTGATGATAGATCCTGCCAGTAAACAGATTGCCACATGGAAAAGCATAGTGGAAACCTCCAACCGGTTGCGGCGGACGGAGGGTTAGGCGCACGAGAAGGAGACACGACTAGACCAATGCGTTGGGTTCTGCGATTTTTGGCCGTATGCCACTTCGGGTGGGGTGGAGTGCTTCTGCTCGCCGCCGGATGGCCAGCGCTGGCGGCTTTTCGGACACTCCCGCACATGTCGACAGGCACCATCTGGACGAACCTGCCAAATGCCTTGCTGCTTTCCGCCATGTATGCTCTTCCCCCGGCAGCCCTCGGGGCGTGGATGGGCCTACTGGGGCTCAGGCTCTGGTCGCCGGGAGCGCGGCTGCGGACAACGCTGCTCTGGACACACGGTATCCTGCT
>JAGFXI010000139.1 GCA_017861095.1 Deltaproteobacteria bacterium
CTGTAGTCACTGTCGAGATCAAGGACCTTGCGGTACATGCGGGCAGCGTCACTGAATCGGTAGCCCTTCTTGTACGCCTCCCCCATGAAGAAGTACGGGGCGGCTGCCCGCCGATCCACGGCGACGGCATATCGGAAGTTCTCCTCGGCATCCTCAAGCCAACCCGCTTGGCCGACCATCGTATGGACTCGGATGAAGGCCACGTAACCCTCGACCTTCTCGTCATCGCCGATCGCGTATCTCTTGGCCTTCCGCAAGCTGTCGAAGGCCTGTCTGGTGAGTCTCCCCTTCTCGCCGACGTCTTGGCTCCTAGCTGCCTTGGTTCCGAAGACAAGGCCCTTCCCCGCATAGGCGGGTCCGCACTGGGCGTCCAACGTGAGAGCCTGATCGAACTCGGCTTGGGCAGCATCCACGTCTCCGCCCTCGAGGAGGCTCATGCCCGTGGCCGCGTGGCGCTCCGGGGTGTCGGCGACCTTTGCCGGGGGCCGTCGTTCAGCGCAGCCGGCAAGGACAATCAACGAGATCAGGACGACACATCCACGAAACCACTGTTTCCACCCCGGGTTATATTCCATCGGCCCAGGCTCCTCAACGGTTTCCGATGACGAGGCTGTTGCGAATCCACAGGGGGTGTGGGGTACGCAGCATCACCCCACCTTTCTCCTCGCGCTATACGGTCCCACGGTCGGAGGAGAGAGACCCTTCAGGGTCACCGTCTCAACACGCGGGCATTCTCTAACCACCGTGCTGCGTGGAGCCTCCGAAGCAGCCCAACCAATCCTGGGCATGGTGCCGCCGACAGGCTCCCCCGTCTAAGCTGATCACCTTGACGCCTCAGAGCACCAGGGCGTTGTTGAATTGACTAACAAGTTTCATGCCATTCGAGAGCCCTCACTCGGCGAGGGGGCGAATCCCTCTCGTTGAGCCGACGAGAGAGGAAGGAAAGGCCCGGCAGGGCACCGAGCCCCCGCATGGCACTGTACTCCACTTCTTCGTCGGTGGGTCAAACGCTGACAAACTCGAGATCGGGAAGGATGATGCACGTGAGCGCATTACCGTAGACAGCCCCGGTGTCGATACCAATCTTATTGGGAAGTACGAGTGGCCGGACAAAGGGGGTATGCCCGAAAATCACGCGCTTGCCGAAATCCAGCTCGGAGTAAATGAACTCCTCCCGGATCCAGACCAAATCGTCCGCGGTCTGTTTCTCAAGGGGAACGCCGTTTCTCAGCCCGGCATGCACCATGATGAATTCCGGCGTCTCGTAGTACAAGCGAAGATCACGGAGGAACTCTCGGTGACCCGCTGGGACCATCTGCTCAAGGACCAAGGTGTCGAGTCCCCGGTGCATGACCAGCCTCGGATTCTCCATGCTCCCCATGTAACTCCGGATTGTAGAGCCGCCGCCATTGTGGATGAAGAGCGCCTGCTCCACTCCGCCAAGAAAGTCAATGAACATTTTCTCGTGATTCCCCATGAGGAAGATGGTGTCGGGATGCTTTTCCCTGAGACCCAAAAGGTACTCTATCACGCCGCGGGAGTTTTCTCCGCGGTCGATGTAGTCTCCGAGGAAGATGAGCTGATCTCGACCGGACATCGGCGCCAGCCGCTTCATCATCTCCTCAAGCTTGCCAAGACATCCGTGAATATCACCGACAACGATTGTGCGCTCCGGAACACTCATGAGAGTATCAAGCCTCGGGAACTCGGGAGAAGTCCTGGTTATCCCTGTATGCTCACAGCCAGCGAAACACGTGAATCAATCGCCGCTCATCGAGGCGATGGATGCCTTCCTCGTGAGCCATGCGCACGGCCTCCCGGTACTCTTCGACCGTAATCATCCGCTGCAGTTCGCGGTACCGGTACGCTTCACCACAGGGTCGGTACTGACTCATCACGTTCACATAGGTGTTCTTTGACACCTCGGTGGCGAGAAACCGCATGATGTCGCGGGTTCCAGCAAGCCCGTCGGGCATAACCAGATGGCGGATAAGAAGCCCCCGGCGAGCAATTCCCATGTCGTCCACGGTAAGGTCACCCACCTGCCGGTGCATCTCTTTCACCGCAAGGCGCGCCTTTTCCGGGTAGTCGGTGGCCTTACAGTACCGCTCTGCCACCTGCGAGTCCCAGAACTTGAAATCGGGCATGTAGATGTCAACAAGTCCGTCAAGGAGATGCAAAGTCGCGACCTCCTCATATCCCCCACAATTGTATACCAGGGGCACCCGAAGCCCCCGCTCAATCGCCTCCGGAAGGGCCTCCAGAAGCTGAGGAACCACATGGGTAGGGGTGACGAAATTGATGTTGTGGCAGCCTTGCCCCTGAAGCGTGACCATCATGTCAGCGAGATCGCCCGCCTGCACCGGCGCCCCTTCGCCCATGTGACTGATCTCGTAATTCTGACAGAAGACACAGAGGAGGTTGCACTGGGTGAGAAAGATGGTGCCCGATCCGCCTCGTCCCACCAAGGGATCCTCTTCGCCAAAGTGGGCATTGTGGCTCGAAACGATCGCCTGCCTGCCCGTTTGACAGACACCTTGCTCACCCTTGAGGCGATTGACCTCACAGTGGCGGGGGCAGAGGCGGCACCTTTCAAGGATCGCCAGCGCCGCCGCGATACGCTCCCGGAGAATGCCTTCCCGGTGGGCTTTGAGATAGGATGGGTCCATCATTTCAAGAAAGCTCGAGCTGCCTCGACCGTCCTTCGGAAGCTTCTACCTGATCAACGGAGCGTTCCAGTTCCCAAGCAAGCAGCGCCCCTCTCCCGCCTTCTCCCCAAGATCTCCTGCGAGTTCTATCGGCACCAAGTTTCGGATACAGCGGTCGGGGTACAAGCGGTTCTCGCTAAAAGCGTCTTCTCCCCTCACCCGTCCTGCCGGCGAACGGGACAACAGTCTTGACATCGAACCGCTTTTTCCCCTTGTCCATGATGCCGCGGCATCAGGGAGAGGGGACGGCAATGGGGTTCTGGGCTCATCCCCCCTTGCTCCTCCAGGGGATTGCACAAATCGCGCCGTAAGTTTACCCTGAAGCCTGGGGAGGGTCAATGAAGTGAAAGACGGCGGCCTCGAAGAAAGAATTTCCCTGGAAATGGAGGACCAGGGGACTGGAACGAAAGAGCACCCCGGGAGAGCCCAGAGCTAGCAGCGATGGCATTACCCTTGCCTGAGAGCCTGTTCCCGCGCCCAAGCAAATCCCCGCAGGGAGCCCTCGATAGTACGCTCAGGAACACAGTAGGCGATCCGAAAATACCCCGGCGCACCAAAACCACTTCCCGGCACAACGAGAACGTTTTTCTGTTGGAGAAGACGGACAAAGGCCACATCGTCGGCGATAGGGCTCCTGGGAAAGAGATAGAAGGCGCCCCGAGGCTGAACCACATCGTAGCCTGCCTCGGCGAGCCCCCGGCAAAAGAGATCCCTTCGAACCTGGTACATACGGACGTCGACGCAGGCGCCCTGGAGGCGCTGCACGACCCGCTGCATCAGGGCTGGCGCATTGACAAAGCCGAGAACGCGATTCGCCAGCACCATCCCGCCCATGAGAGCCTCCACTTGGTCCGCCTCGGGATGCACCGCGGCGTAACCGAGTCGCTCCCCGGGAAGGGAGAGATCCTTGGAGTACGAGGTGGCGACGACGCTGTTCCGGTAAGCAGCGAGAATGCTCGGTACGGCGAAACCGTCATAGACGATCTTGCGGTAGGGCTCGTCAGAGACGAGATAGAGGGTCTTTCCGAGCCGACGGCTCCGGTCGCTCAAGAGTTCGCCCAGGGCTCTCAGGGATGATTCGTCATACACCTGGCCGGTGGGATTATTAGGGGAGTTGATCAAGATGACCGTGGTACGAGGATTTATGGCGGCTGCGATAGCCTCCACATTAAGGGTGAAGTCGGAACGGGTAGGAACCACCCGAATACAGCCTCCGTGGTTGTCTGCATAGAATCCATACTCCACGAAGTAGGGAGCGGAGACGATAACCTCATCGCCCGGATTGAGGAGGGCCTTGAGGATGCAGTTCAGCGCCCCTGCAGCCCCACACGTCATGAGAATGTGGTCGGCGGCAAGCTTGACCCCCTGTTCTTGGCTCACATAGGCCGCAACCGCCTCCCTTGTCTCTTTGAGGCCGGCGTTCGGCATGTAGGCATGGGCACCCGTTATATCACCGCTCGCCACCGCCCTCAGCGCCTGGCGAAAGCTGTCCGGCGGCTCCAGGTCGGGATTGCCGAGGCTGAAGTCGAAGACGTTATCTGCACCGTGTACAGCCTTGAGACGGGTTCCTTCTTCGAACATCTTCCGGATCCAGGAAGATCCCTGGATGGCCTCCTGGATTCTCTTTGCGATTGCCATGAGATCCGCTCCTTCCGTATCGCCGTGACCGCGAAAGCGCCGCTACTATAACGAAAAGGGGGGGAGGCCTTCAAGTACATTTTCCTCGGTCTCCTCCTCGAGCCGTGCCTCTTGACACCGCCCTGCGACTGTGGAATAGAGAGAGACCTGCCGATCTTGAGGCGCATCAGGGTGATCTGCCCGCCGGAGGCGGACAAGTGTGCAGGGCCGCGCCCCGGCGTGGTCGCAAGCACTTATAGGAGTGCAGGGAGGGACCTCACCTCCTTGCGCAACGACGGTCGAAGGTTCGGCCGGTCTTCCTCCAGACCGAGGGGGGCAACTCCTTCTCCGGGCGTTTTTCCCCCATAGCAGGAGGCGAGGGTTAATGGGCAAGCGCGTACTCGTCACCGGTGGAGCTGGATTTATCGGGAGTCATCTCTGCGATCATCTGCTCGACCAAGGCTATGAGGTTATCTGTTTGGACAATTTTTTCACCGGAAACAAAGACAACATCGTGCACCTGTTGGGTCGTCACCGTTTCGAGCTGATTCGCCATGACCTCGTCAACCCTATCCTTTTGGAGGTCGACCAGATTTACAACCTTGCCTGTCCGGCCTCGCCCATCCACTACCAATACAACCCCGTCAAGACGGTGAAGACAAACGTCATGGGCACCCTCAATATGCTCGGCCTCGCCAAACGGGTCAAGGCCCGTATCCTCCAGGCGTCGACCTCCGAGGTCTACGGCGATCCAACCGTACATCCTCAGCCCGAGACCTACTGGGGAAACGTCAACTGTATCGGGCTCCGCAGTTGTTACGACGAGGGGAAACGGCTGGCGGAGACCCTCATGATGGACTACCATCGCCAGAACCAGGTGGACATTCGAATCGCCCGCATTTTCAACACGTACGGTCCCCGGATGGCAGTCAATGACGGCCGAGTAATGAGCAACTTCGTCACCCAGGCGCTCCGCAGTCAGCCTCTGACCATCTACGGTAATGGCGGCCAGACCCGTTCCTTCTGTTATGTGAGCGACATGGTGAGAGGGATGTTCCTGCTCATGGAGCTGGATGAGTTCCTTGGTCCGGTCAATCTCGGTAATCCCCAAGAAACGAGCATGTTGGAACTCGCGCGCCGCATCATCGAAATGACCGACTCCAAGGCAGGGCTCGAGTATCGGCCCCTGCCCCCCGACGATCCGGGCAGACGCCGTCCGGACATCTCGCTCGCGAGAACAAGACTGGGATGGGCCCCCGAGGTACCCTCCGAAGCAGGCCTGCGCCTCACCATTGAGTATTTCCGCGAGAAACTCGCCATGGGGCCTCGCAGCTCCACGATCTCTGCTTGACAGCACCGCATAACGGTGCTAGATGATGGGCTACCGTCGGGACGTAGCGCAGTCTGGCTAGCGCACCTGAATGGGGTTCAGGGGGTCGGTGGTTCAAATCCACTCGTCCCGACCACCGTTTCAGAGTACTTCGGGATGGTGATGTCCGCATGATGGTGTTAACCGACGACACCCCTTGCCACTATAAGGCGGGCTATGACGCCGTCCACCGGCAGTGAGAAGCACGAGAGCAACCCTTTATCTCCTACCGGCGAGTTATCTGTGTGGACCGCCGTCGGCGAACAAGAACGCGCAGGTGTTTCAAGAACAGCGAGTGAGGGTTTTTCTGACTCCAGACTGGAGGACACCCGCGCCGCCCTCGTGACCTGATCAGCGGGAATTCCCGACTGGCAGGACTGCCAGAACAGCAAGGAACATTACTATGAAGACTCGGTGCAGACGGAAGGTGCTCGGTTTTCTCTTGGTGGTGGTTGGCGTCGTGCTCTTCGGTTGTGCCGGGCTCGGTACGCGGCTGGAACCGCCCCGGGTAACCCTTGCCGACATGAAGATCGAAGAGATCAAGGCCCTTGAGGCAATCACGAAGGTTGAGCTTCGGGTTGTGAACACCAATGACGTGAGTCTCGAGATCGATGGTGTCGACTGTACCATCCAGTTGAACGACAGGGCCTTCGGCACCGGCGTTCTGAATACCAAAACGACGGTGCCTCCACGAGATACAGCTCTCGTGCCCATGACGATTTACTCCTCCCTCATCGAGGTTGGAAGGGGGATTTTCGAGTCACGGAGTGACGGGAAGTTTACCTACAAAATTAAAGGCCGCCTCCACCTCGGCGGCGGGCTCCCGTCTATTCTCCCCTTTTCCTCCGAGGGAGAACTCTCTCTCTGAGGACTCGGCCAGCTTTCACGCCTCCGGGAGCAGCGAGCGCCAACACCGCGTCGGGTCCGGGAGCCCTTTCCACACCTCCTTTCCCGCCGTTTGCCCATGACAACCAGGCCGACGGTGTCACTCGTTAGTATGAAGCCCTCATCGCGATTCCTCGGCTGGCTCGGTACGATGGCTGTGATCGTCGGACTGATCTTCTGGCTGCTTCCCCTTGAGCAGAGGGACGCCACGGTCGCGGTCAAGGTCACGGACATCACGCCGGCAGGAGAGAACCTCTGGCTTGCCCCCAGAAGTGTCCTCGACGAGGGATCGCCTCATGGAAGCCGCAGAGAGGTGGTGCGACTCAACTATCTCCGTACCGAACGATTACCCGTGCACGTCGAGAAACATACCGAGGACGGTCTCGTTCTGAGGAGCGAGAA
>JAGFXI010000140.1 GCA_017861095.1 Deltaproteobacteria bacterium
ACGGAGTTGGGAGCCCGAGATCGATGAGTACCGAAAGCTGAGAGCACCCTACCTCCTCTATCCCTAAGCGTAGAGTGCACAGGTTTTGCAGAAAAGCGCGAATCCAGGTCATGCTACATGACCCCAAGGAGGCTGACCGAGAATCGGACCCGTCGTCCATGGGGGAGACGAGTGGGCGCAATCCTTGCGCGTCGAAACCGAGGCGCGGGGGATCGCTGATGGTTTGTGATTGATTTTCTTGATAAGTTTTGTTAACAATGCGGCTCAAATGTGGGACTTCCTCTGCCGTTGGGGCCGCGCAGGGCCTCGAAATGGATCAATACCTGAGCCGATGATGAGCCGACCACCGGGTCGGGGCATAGCCGAGTGTCTAATTGCCTATGGGCTGCCTCTACCATCCCGATCGCCCGCAAGCGGCACGGTGTTACCACTGCCGAGCTGATCTCTGCGCCACCTGTGCCATTGAGCTCAAGGGTGAACAGACTATCTGCCACCGCTGCCTGGTTGCCGTTTCACTCCAGGAGGTGAGGAGCGAAACCGACCAGCGCCGCCCGAGGCAGCCCGTCGGCCGCTTCAGCCTCCGTCGCCTCTGGCCGCCGACTCCACGCTGGGCCCTGCTCCTGTCCGGCGGGGTGCTGGTGCTTGTCCTGCTCGGTCTTCAGTTCGTCTGGAACGCATCCCTTCCCCACCGGCAGATCTCCCTGGATTCGAAACGTCCCGTGCAGGTTCTGGTGAACCTTCAGTTTGCTTTGGAGTGGTATGCCGCCGGTCATGGCGACCAGTATCCCGAGACGCTCCTTCAGCTCCTTCCCCTCTACATCCCCGACACATCTGAGAACCGCAGGGCCCTCAGGGTGGTCGACTACCGGATAGATCAGAGGAGCGGGTACCGGTTGCAGATCAAGGGTCAGACCCCGCCATCGGCGCAAGCCCTCATCGTCACCAGGGACAGGTTCTATCTGCCGGGATTGGAGACCCTGTTGGAGGGGAGATGATAAGGACGGTCGCGCGCCAAGAGACCGGAGAGGTCGGGTTCAGCCTCGTGGAGCTCGTCGTCGCCCTGGTGGTGGTAGCGCTCCTTGTCGTCGTGGCGGTGTCGACAATCTCCGCCTACTCCAAACGGAGTCGCCGGGTAGAATGTCAGGCGGCGGTAACGGCGTACGTGCGGGCCCAGGAAGTGTATTACCGCGACGCCGGGAGGTTCTACCAGAAATACCCCGGATTCCTGTCGGAGGAACTCATAGGCTGGAACGCGGCACCTCGGCCGGACCAGCCGGATCGCTACCGCTATCCCGACCTCGGGGTGGAGTTCCCGCGAGATTCTCATTTCGGTTTCTCCATCCAGGTCTACGACATTCGCCTGCCCGATCTCTACTGGCAGCGCCTCTGTCTGCGCCTCCGAACCACCGTGGATCTGGACAACCAGCCCCCGGACCAGGACCTCTACGCCTTCGACAAGGAAAACCGGCAGACTTCCGCCGACTGGGGCGCATCATCAGGATGGAATACCAACGGCGAGTGGGTGGTTCGGAATGATTTCTGGTTTGATCTCCAGGGGTGCCCGCCGATCAGCGTCTGCCGTTGACCGAAGGGCGCCGACCGGCGGCAAGGGCTGAGGCCGCCCCCTTTGCCGCCTCGACCATCTCATCAAGATCCCACCTGACCGGCAGTCGTACCGCCTGACCGTCCCGGTTCAGGTAGATGAGGTGACCCTTCTGCCTTCCGAACTCGAAGAGCTCCTGAGTGGCGGCCACATCATCCCTGCAGTAGTCAGTCACCGCAGCAAGATTTCCCTCTCGGAACCAGCGTACTGCCTGGATTCCGTCGGCGCTCTTCCGCCTGCCCAAGGTGTGTTCAGCGAGGTGCCCCAGGCTCAAGCGAAAGCCCAGGCGACGGTGGATGTCCTCCAGGATGTCGAAGGTGGGGAGTGCCCGGAAGTCAAAGGGGGTGTAGGCCCCGAGAACCCGGTAGTCGAAACCCTTGATGTTGAATCCGACGACGAGATCAAAGGCCTGCAGATCCTTGACCAGCTCCCCTGCCCGCTCCTCCAGGTAGACGGAGAACCGGTCCTCAAGCTGATCATAGAGCACCGCCACCGCCAGCCGCATGAGATGAACGTTACCCCAGCCGCCGACCTCATCGGCAAGTCTCTGAGTTTCCGTGTCGAGAAAGGCGACTGATCTCTCCTTGACCGGCGGCGGCACCGGCCGTTCCGGAACCAGGGTCGGCTCAACCTCGGCACCTGGGGCTACCTCCAGGGTGAGAGGGACCTCACCCAGAAGAGCCCGTGTGACAAGCAGGGCCGCAGCCTTGTCCAGGGGCTTGTTCCCCGAGCCGCACTTGGGCGAATGGATGCACGAGGGGCAGCCGGCATCGCAGGCGCAGGAGGCGATGAGCTCGCCGGTCTTTTGCAAGAGGTCCTCGATCAGGTCGAAACCACGCGCTGCCAGGCCGACGCCCCCTGGCGTCCCGTCATAGATGAAGATGGCGCTTTTCTGGATCTGACCATGCCGGGGCACGGCGATGCCGCCGATGTCGTTACGATCGCAGAGGGCAAAGAGGGGAAACATGCTGATCATGGCATGCTCGAGGGCATGAATTCCGCCCATGAAGTGGAGCCGCTGCTCCCGAAGCATCTCCTGGACAAGGTCCTCGATCTCCACCCAGAGGCCAACGGTCTCAAAGGTCAGAGGGGGGAGCTCCAGGGGCTGGGTATCGAGGAGCTCGCCGCTATAGAGGCTGCGCTTCTCGTAGCCTGTCACCTGCTCGGTTACCCTAAGCCGACCGAGACGGGCAAGAAAATTCGCTACCGGCCGACTCCGTTCTACCATGAGGATCTCGGTCTCCTTGGTGCTGAGGGCCCGGGTGTAGTAGCGGGCCCGGGTAGGCCTGACCAGGACGTTGCGGCGCTCGAGATCGAGTCCGGTTACCAGGTACTGCTGTCCCCGGTGAAGATACACGGCGCCCGGGTGGCACTCCTTGAAGACCCTCACCCCGTCGTTCTTCCCCACCACCTCACGTTCTCCGTCCTGGAGAATGGTATAGCCCGGGCCCACGCTCCGGATATCCACCAGGCGGTGGGGCTGGCGTCTCGCTGCATACCACTCGTCTCCGGCGGCACTCCGGAGGAGCTCGCCCCTCGCCTCAAGCAGCGGTACCCGCACCGCCAGCGCCGGCAAGGCGAGGTCGATGCCCGCTCGCAAAGGTATCTCGGCCGCAGCGCAGGGCAGGTGGGCGTCCATCACGTCGGTGTTGTCCGGATCCACCACCGCCGTCTCGAAAGGTCGCTGAAAAAAATCCTCCGGGTGGTGCATGAAGTATTGGTCCAGGGCGTCCGGCTGGCCGAGAAGGATCACCGCCGATTCCTGGCCGCCCCGCCCCACCCGGCCGCTCCGCTGCCAGGTGTTGACGATGGTACCCGGGTAGCCGACGAGGATGCACACGTCCAGACCGCCTATATCGATCCCCATCTCGAGGGCGCTGGTGGAGATCACGCCGGCTACGGCGCCGCTTGCGAGTCCGCGCTCGATCTCGCGCCGTTCCTCGGCGAGGAAACCGGCGCGGTACGAGCTCACACGTGAGGCGAGCTCAGGAGCAGTCTGGGCCACGGTCATGTGGAGAATCTCGGTAATCTTCCGTGCCTGGGTGAAGGCGATTGTCTTCAGTCCGCCCTTGAGGGCCTGGATAAAGAGCTTCGCCGCCACATTGGTTGCACTCGCCTCCGGGTTGATGAAGAAGAAATGCCGCCCCGCCTGGGGCGCGCCGTTGGTCTCCACGGCGCGGAAGGGAAGCCCGGTGAGGCGACTCGCAAACTCTGCCGCGTTGGCAATGGTTGCCGAGAGAAGAACGTACTGGGGGCTGGCCGAGTAAAGTCGGCAGATCCGTTGCAGCCTCCGGAAGATCTGGGCGATATGGGACCCGAAGATGCCGCGGTAGGTGTGGACCTCGTCCACTACCACGAGGCGAAGTCCCCTGAAAAAGGTCTCCCACTGCTGGTGAAAAGGGAGCAGGCCGACGTGGAGCATATCCGGGTTGGAGATGATGACATGGGCGAGGTCTTCCTTGATGCGTCGCCTCTCGCTCGGCGGAGTATCGCCGTCATAGACCGCGGCACGGAGCCGGTGCTCGGGTGGGAGCGCCTCGTTCAAGGCCAGGAAGCTCTGGTACTGATCTTGGGCCAGGGCCTTGAGGGGAAACAGGTAGAGTCCATGACCGCCGCCCGCCTTCCCCAAGGTCTCCATGAGGGCTAAGTTGTAGACCAATGATTTTCCGCTCGCCGTGGGCGTGGCGATCACCACGTTTTCGCCCCTGCGGCATCCGGCAAGGGCCTCCGCCTGGTGACGGTAAAGCCGCGAGATACCCAGGTGGGCAAGGGCCCCCCGGAGATGGGGCGAAAGGGGCTCCGATAGGGTGCCGTGGACGGCCCCTCGTCCCCGCAGGAAGCGGTGATGGACGAGCTGCGCCCCGGGAAGCCGTGCGGTTTTCAGGAAATCAATGAATCTCTGCATGGTGATCTATGGGGAAGGCCGCAACTGGTGCGCACCACCTTGGTCCCATCCTTCTCACACAAACAGTGGCACATGCCGGAAGAGCTCCACATCCACGAGCCCCTGATCCGTGAGCTTGAGCTTGGGAATTACCGGCAAGGCGAGAAAGGAGAGGGCCATGAAGGGCTGGCCCAAAGCCGCCCCAAGGTCATGTGCCGCCCGGTTGATCTCGCGTTTCTGATTCACCACCTGGGAGAGTGGTGCATCGGACATGAGGCCGGCGACGGGAAGGGGCAGTCGAGCCAAGATCTTCCCCCCACTCGTGACGACGAGACCACCTCCGAGCTCCCGCAGCGCATTCGCTGCGACAACCATGTCGGAGTCAGCCGCCCCGACCACAATCAGATGATGAGAGTCATGTGCCACGGTGGAGGCGAGCGCACCACGGCGGATGCCCAGACCGCGGACGAGGCCCAAGCCCTTCCGACCGGTCCCCCGGTGCCGTTCCAGGACCGCCACCTTGAGGAGATCCCGATCCGGATCACTCACTACCTCGTCGTTTCGGACCGCGGGCTCCACGATCTCCTCTCCGGTGGTGAGCGTGTTCGCAGCAAGTCGAATCGCTCGCACCCGGCTCCCCGCTGCCGGGATGCTAAGGTCCGCCGCCGTGACCTCGCTCAGCTTCATGGAGCGGAGTTCCTGACCGGTCGTTGCCTGGCGGGGCTCGAGCAGACATCGCCCCCCTTCGCCGACAAGGCGTCCCTTCTTGTACACGCGCTCAACGTGGAGCGGTTGCAGCGAGTCAAGAACCACCAGATCAGCCTGAAATCCCGGGGCCACCCCGCCCAGGAAGCGGAGACCGAAGTACTCGGCGGGGCTCAAGGTCACGAGCCGGATGGCGGTGATGGCATCCATGCCCAGCTCCGTGGCCCGTCTCAGGATCCGGTCCAGGTGACCGTGTTCCAGGAGGTCCTCAGGATGGCAGTCGTCGCTCACCAGCATGCACCGCGGCGCCGTTCGGGGCGTCACCAAAGGCGCTAAAGCCTCGAGGTCGTGCGCCTGGCTTCCCTCCCGGATCATGATGTGCATCCCCTTGGCGAGCTTCTCCCGGGCCTCCTCGAGCCGGGTGCACTCGTGATCGGAGCCGATTCCGGCACACAGGTAAGCATCGAGAGACGGACCGCTTAGGCCGGGCGCATGCCCGTCGATCACCCGACCCCGAAATCGCTCCAGCTTGGCGAGCACGGCCGGGTCCCCGAGGACTACGCCGGGGAAGTTCATCACCTCAGCCAGTCCG
>JAGFXI010000141.1 GCA_017861095.1 Deltaproteobacteria bacterium
GGGCAGAAACAGGAAGGCATCGGTTTCTTCGCCCGCGCCGACGGGCAACTCGAGGGACATACCTCCGGAGCTCAAGACGAGGCCGGTGGTCTCAGGGGTTGATGCAGGTTGCGGAGGAATACGCTATGGGCGAACCGACGGCAAAAGTCTGTCATTACACGGAAGTTCCCGCCAAGACCTTCGGCGATGAGGCCCCAGGGGTGACCATTCGCTGGCTGATCGGGGAGGAGGGAGACGGGGCTCCCGTCTACGCCTCGCGCCTCATCGAGGTCGCGCCCGGCAGGAGCACTCCCGACCACACGCACCCCTTCGAGCACGAGAATTTCATCCTGGAGGGGAAAGGGAAGGTGAGGATCGACGAGGCCTGGCACGAATTGGGGCCGGGCTATGTGGTCTTCGTGCCTCCTGGTGCTAGGCATAAGTATGTGAACACTGGTGAGGGCCCCTTCAAGTTTCTCTGCGGCATTCCCGTCTCCCGGCTGAGACCGAAAAGCTGATTCCCGACCCCCGCGGTTTCAGCCTCAGGATGCTTACGGTGAGGCGCCGGCGGGCAAGGCAGATTCTTTCACCGGTGCGCGGCTCCGTACCACCTTTGCCGCGGCGGGCAGGGTGATGTCCGGCATCCCCTTCACCGTACCCTTGATCATCTGCACCGCTTGAAGGGGGAGATAGATCTTCCCGGTATCAGGCGCATACACCACTACCCCTTCGACCTCGCTCGCCACACCTCCCACCTTGATAAGGTTTTTGTTCACGGGGAGCTCGGCAGCTTTTCCTTTGAACTCCACTTTGACCAGGGGATTGTGCCCGTCGGTCTGGTCGAGGAACACCCTCCCGCCCTTGGCGAAGGCGTTGCTCGCCTCGACGAAGAGGCGGGAGGTGAGCTTAGCCAGATCCAGCCCCAGCGCGGCAGCGCAGATCTTGCCGATCTCCGGCCCGTCGACGAGGCCGGCAGGTCGACCGGGCCCGAAGGCGTGGAGCGGTACGTCACCCCCCACATGGCCGTGAGTGGTCCAGCCGATGGCGGTGTAGGCCGGGCAGATCACCTCACCGAAACCGTTTTCCGGAAAATCCTTGTCTCTCTCGGCCACCGCGAGAATACGATGGGCGTCCTCAGTACTGATCTCAATCCCCCAGCCGTCCTTGACCACCCTCTGCACCCCCTCCGCCGTCTTGTCATCAGCCACCCGATTCCACAGGGCCGGGGCGGAGACCCGCATCCGTTTCAGAGGCTCCAGCAGAATTTCCATCGTGATTGGCGAGTCGGTGGCGCTCGTGGTGCGGTTGCCGATAGTCATGCCGCCTGTGCCGTGGTCGGAGAGGGCAAGGACCAGGGTTTTCCGGTCACGTCGGGCGAAATCCAGGGCGACCTCAACCGCACGATCGTACATGAAGAGGTCGCTCAGCAGGTGCGCCGGGTCGTTGACATGACACGCCCAGTCCACCTGACTCGCTTCCACCATGAGGAAGAAACCGCGGGGATTTTTCGAGAGAATCTCGATCGCCTTTCGCGTCATCTCCTCCAGGGTCGGCTGCTGGGGGGTGCAGTCCTGCCGATCGATCTCTGCCTCCATGTGGCTCATGGCAAAAATGCCGAAGATTCGGCCGGCTTTGCAGCGCAGCATCTCGTCCCTGGTCTCGACGACCTGGTACCGCCGCTCTTTCAGCACATCAAGGAGGTTTTCGCCGTCGGCACGTTTCCCGCCGTCTCTCTTCCCCAGGAGATGTCGCTTGCCGCCCCCGAAGACCACATCCACGTGCTGGTACACGGCCTGCTCCATGATGTCGTCTTCCCGGTTCCGTGAAGCGACATGGGCCATGTATGCGGCGGGGGTGGCATGGCTCACCCGAGAGGTGGCCACGATGCCGGTGGACTTCCCGAGCAGCTTGGCTCCCTCGAGAACGGTCGCCAGGGGGCGATAGCGCAACTCGGGGTCAGGTCTCGGCACCACCGACAGGGTGACGTCCCGCGGACCCACACTGACGAAAGTGTTACTGGTTCTCACGCCGGTGGCGAAGGCGGAGGCGGCAGGGGCCGAATCGGCAATCACCGAGTCGGCACTATGGGTCTTCACCGCGCCCACCCTGATCCCGTCCAGGGCGAGCGGCGCTCCCTTGAACCAACGGGCGAGGGTGTACTGCTCGTGGGAACAGCCGTCGGCGATGAGGACGATGACGTTCTTGGCCGGAGCTCTTGCGGCCAGGGCAGGGGATGAGGGGAGAATGGTGACCGCCGCTGCTATGAGAAGCAAGCCGCCTACCCGATACCATGCGCCCCGGCTTTCTCCCATGGCCCTCTCCTCTATCAACTGGTCTTTACTCACACCTCAGGCCGCGCTGGACACCGGGAAATGGAGACGCGGGCCGTGATGGTTCTTCTGAAGTGACTGCAGGAGGCCTGAACCGCTTCCCCGGCTGCGGGCGGGAGAGCCCCTGGCTCGTCGCTGCGAAGCAGCGAGGAGAAAAGGGATGGGGCGGCATCTCCTCCCCGGGGAGGGAGATCGGCTCTGACCGGGAGCCCTCACGCAGCATGAACCCGATTCTTCCCCAGCTCCTTGCTCCGGTACATGCATCCATCCGCCACCTGGAGCAGCTCCCTTTTGCTGCCCACATCCTCGGGGCAGCTCGCTATCCCGAAGCTCGCGGTGATCCTCACCTTGAGACCCTCGGATCCGAGAAAAACGGTCTCTTCCAGGGCCTGTCGAATCTCAGCTGCCTTCCCGAGGGCCGTCTGTTTGTCTTGACCCGGGAGGATGACCACATACTCATCGCCACCGTACCTTACCAGGCGATCGTCCTTCCCGAGGCGAGAGCCGATGACGAGGGCGACCTCTCTCAGCATCTTGCTTCCCACGAGATGCCCGTGGGAGTCTACCACATGCTTGAAGTTGTCGAGGTCAAGGAACACGAGGGAGACCACATTCCCCTCGCCGAGGAGGCTGTCCAGGTACTGATGCAGGAAACGGGTATTATAGAACCCAGTCACATCGTCTGTGATGCTGAGGGCTTCGATCTCCTGGTAGTTCCGCGCATTGGCGATGGCGATAGCCACGTAATCGGCGAGGATAGAGAGCACAGGCATGAGGCTCTCGTCAAAAAGGGCAGGATCCTCGGGGTTCACCACCTCGAGGACGCCGATAACCGCCTCCTGGATCTTCAAGGGGAGACAGATTAGGGAGCGGGTGGTGAAGCCGGTAAGCTCGTCCACCCGCCTGTTGAACCGCGGGTCCTCGTGGGCACGGTCAGGAACGAGGATCGGCTCGCCGGTGAGGGCTGCCAGGCCGGCAATCCCCTCGCCCACCTTGATCCGCACGTCACCGATCACCTCTTGGTCCAGCCCTACCACCACCTCGAAGCGCAGCTCCCGCCTCCCGGGGTCGACAAGGTAAAGGGTCCAGTTCTTGGCCTTGATGAGTTCGCTCAGCCTCTTGAGGATGGTGACGAGGATCTCGTCCATATTCAAGGTGGAAGTCACGGCCTTGCCGATTTCAACGCACGTAAGCAACTGACGGTCGTAGAAGTCCATGGATGATGTCCAGACAGGGAACGAACGGCGGGAGGAGATGCCTCCCCCCGCCGCATGGTCCTATGTTTCTCTCGTACCAGGCTCGGCGAAACTCCTGCTAAGCTGAGCTCGTAAACCACTCAGGCAACGCCTTGATCACCGCCTTCACGATCTCTCGATCGTGTTCACTGAGTGCCTCCCTGGCGATGAGCGCCTCCACCGTCTTTTCCAGGACGACCATCTTGCCGGCGGTATGGATGATGGCAGGATAGTACTCGTTCACGAAGAAATACTTGAGGCGGAACCGCTTCACCGGGTCGTCCGCCATGGCCCGCACCTGTTCTTCCGTTTTCTGGCGTTCGAGGCCCCGGAGTGCAGATTTGGGTGCTCTCATCCGGTTGGCCGTCGCCTCGAACCCTTCTATGCCTTTGAAGGAGAGCTGCCATTGCTCGACGTTCCCCAGGGAGTTGATCATGAGCGTGTTGGTGGTGAAGAGTCCCTTCTCCCGGTCGACCGTTACCCCCTCGAGCTGGGGCAGGAAGTAGTTGTCGGAGATGGCGCAAAAGGCACTCACTCCCCCGGCAAAAGGCCGTTCCATGATGTCATGGAGGGAGAAGAAGGGCTTCTGCTCGAAGCGGGCGTCCTGAAGAAGGATGAGTTCATCCTCGGTGTAGTGGAAGCGCTCGTTCCAGAGCTCCTGGGGTGAAAGGTCCTTCCGGGTGAGGGAGCTCTGACTGGCGAGCATGCCCATACCCTGGCCGCCGCGCCATACGAGGGGGATGGTGCCCACTGCCCACTCGGCGCTGCCGCCGATCTCGCCGATCATGCTGGAGAGACCGCGGCCGTCGGGAAAGCGGAGACCATCCAGCCCCATGACCACCGCCGGAAAGAGGTCGCCGTCCTGATCGTAAGGGGTGGCGACCCCGATGGAATTCAGTTCATCCATGGCCGGATGGTGTCGCGGGCGATCGAGGAAGTAGGCGGTCATCTCGGAGAAATCTTTCATGCCGTAAGCATCGGCAATGATCCGGGCCTCCTCGTGGACATTGGTGTCTCTGGGGTTGAACTCCGGAAAGGGGACACCCGCCATCCAGCGCTCCACGTAAATGTCGGGGAGGTGTCGCTTGAAGCCGGACTCGGTGACGAAGAGGGATGTGAGAGAGCTGTGCACGCCCTTCACCGATTTGCCGGTTCCCTCGATGACGTCCGAGCCCATGGAAAGCATGCTCACTTCTTTCCCCAGACCGCGTCCGTATCGACTGCAATGCTGATCCTTGCCGTAGAGGGCGCCAACGGGAATAGTGGGATTGCCGCCCGCCTCCAGGCCGGGCTTAATCCGCACGCCTTCGGTTACCGCGCTCTCGATGACCACCTCCTCGCCCAGCTCGAGGTTCTCTGTGGTGATCTGGAGCACCTCGCTCATCACCTGGGCCGCAGTCCGGTCGTTGTGACGCTTGAAACGATTGATGAGTGCCTTGGTCTGAACATCCTTGGGAACGGTGCCGAGAGCGCCGAAGCCGTCGATGGCCACCGCTATGGCCGGGAGGGCGGCGGCCAGGATCACCCCCTGCCGGAGCTGTTTGCTCCGAAACACACCGAGGTTCGAGAGACCGTTCACCCGGTCCTCGATGACGAACACGGCACCCTTGGAGAGCTCGAGACCAAAAAAATCCAAGACTTCCTTGTGCCTCTGGTTGAAGGTGGCCACCTTGTCCTTACCGAGCCTGATCGGCTCGTGACGGCCAGTGTAGGTTAGCCTCGTCTTGGCAATGTCCTGGCGCAGAGGATTGCTCATGGGAACACCTCCATACATGGTAAGCCCACAGAACGCGTTAGGTCGGTCGACTCCATTCGCTCTCTCGGATCTGACAATGCCCTAGGAAATTTGATGGTTGCGAATCGGAATAGCCCGCTTTCAGGCAACTTTGGCACACCGGAGGGGGGGCTGTCAAGAAACAGACGGGCCAGGTGCTTTTCCATCTGCCGCGGCCGTCCCGGCGCATTCCTCGCCTATCAGAGCTCAGCAACGAGCGGGTTGAGAAGTTGGGGGAAATCCGTGAAGATCCCGCTGGCCCCGGCCTTGATGAGGCTCCTCATGACCTTCGGTTCGTTCACCGTCCAGACGTTGACCTGGAACCCCTCCTTTCGGAGTCGAGTAATCTCGCTCCGACGAATGGCGCTGACAGAGGGATGGTAGGCCTGAGCTCCCAGCTCGTGGAGCAGTGACTCGGGAGCCGACTGGGGCTTGCTGACCAGGGCCCCGGTCACGATC
>JAGFXI010000456.1 GCA_017861095.1 Deltaproteobacteria bacterium
CACCACCTGGTTGTTCTCAACGAGGGTGTCGATGACCGACCTCTCGGCGTAGAGCTTCCCCTCACCGTGGCGAACCGGGAGCTCCAGCCCCTCCAGCCCCTGGGTGAACACGCAGGGCGAGCCGGGGTTGACCGCGAGGTGCACCCACTGGTTGCGGAAGTTGCCGCAGTCGTTCCCGATGAGGGCGACGCGCCGCGAGCGGTAGTCGCCGTCGAAACCAGGCAGAAGCCCCAGGTTCACCACCGCCTGGAAGCCGTTACAGATGGCGATGACGAGCTTCCCGGCGCCGATGAAGGCGAGCAGCTCCTCTCCGATGTTGTAAAGGAGCCGGGTGGCGAGAAGGACTCCGGCGCCGTGGTCGTCGCCCCACGAGAACCCCCCGTCGAAGGCGAGGATCTGGTAATCCTCGACCTTCACCCGGCCACCGTTCCCTTCGCCCATGATGAGCTGGTTGATATGGACCCGCTCGGCCCTCGCCCCGGCGAGCTCCAGGGCGTAGGCGGTCTCCCAGTCGCAGTTCAGGCCGTAGCCGGCAAGGACCAGCGCTCGAGGGGCGGCGGGATTCGGACGGTGGATGGTGTTTGTCGGTGACATACCAAGATCCTTTAAATCAAGCCCCCGAAGGGCCTCTTCCACGCCGACTTTAGCTGCCGGACTCCGACGCTCACGAGGGTGTTCCCGTCGAGGCCGCGAATCACAAGCCTCTCCCTCTTCACCACCCGACCGACGCAGGCGCAGGGGAGCCCCTTCACATGAAGCGGCCCTGAGACTCGGAGTAGAGAAGCGTGTCGTTGCGCTCGACCCCCTTCCGAGGCACGGCACGCAGGTCAACCTCCAGGCCGAGCCCTCCGGCCATGGCCACCAGGGCCACGTGGACGCCGAGCCCACCCCGGTAGACGCCGTGAATGGAGGCCACCCTTTCCGCCTGGACCGCAGCGCTCACGGCACGGTAGAGGGGGAGCACCTCGGCGGCATCCACCCGCGGGACGTTGAGGCCGGTATAGCCGAGGAGATCGTAGTACTCGGAGCCCCCGAGCTCGTTCCGCGTCACTCCCAGAACATAGACGAGGTCGCCCGCCATCTTGGCGTCCATGGTGACCGAGCGGCGGAGATCCTCTACGACGCTCGTTCCGGTGAACTGCATGGTCTCGAGCCCGGAGACCTTGTGCCGCTCGCCGTACTCGCCTTCCAGGTTACCGTCCACGTACATGCTGTCCTTCCCGGAAAGGAGCGGGATCCCGAAGGCGAGGCAGTACTCCTTGAGGGCCCAGTTGGCTCGCACGAGCTGCGCCGCCTTGTGCTTGCCGTCGGGGTTGTTTTCCGGATGGTACTGGATGTTGGGCCAGCAGAAGTTGTCCACCCCGGCGAGGTGCTCCAGCGTCCCCCCAACGGCGAGAAGGCGACGGACGGTCTCATCGATGGTGGAGGCCACCATGTGGTATGCGTCGATCCGTGAATAGGCGGGATTGAGGGCCTGGGTTAGCGCCAGGCCCCGGAGTGAGTCGAGGCGCGGCCGGAGCACGACGGCGTCGCCCGGCACATCCCGCTCCGCGCCGACGAGGTGCTTGATGGCGCTCGTCCCCTGCACCTCGTGATCATACTGCCGGACGATCCACTCCTTCGAGCACAGGTTGGGACGGCCGAGCATGGTGAGGAGCAGGCGGCGGTGATCCCGGGGCGGGCTCAACACCGGCTCCCTCAGTCCCCGCCTCTCGGGGGGAAGCCAGTCCGCCTCGAACTCCCACTGCGGGAACCCCGATTTCAGCAGATCCAGGTCCACGTAGGCGCAGGTCTTCCCGTGGTAGGTCAGGTGGAGCTTCCCCGTGTCCGTGAACTGCCCGATCACGGTGCTCTCCACCCCGTGGAGCCGGGAAAGCCTGAGGAAACGCTCGAGGTGCCGGGGCTTCACCGCGACCGTCATTCGTTCCTGGCTCTCGGAGACCCAGATCTCCCAGAGGTCCAGGCCCTCGTACTTGAGGGGCACCTTCTCCAGCTCGACAAGGGCGCCGTTCGAGAACCGGGCCGACTCGCCGATGGAGGAGGAGAGCCCACCGCCGCCGTTATCGGTGAGAAAGGCGATTAAGCCCTCGTCCCGGGCCTCGAGGAGAAAGTCGTGCATCTTCTTCTGGGTGTAGGGATCGCCAATCTGGACGTGACCCGCCGGAGTGTTCTCGCTGTAGATCTCGCTCGAGGCGGTGACCCCGTGGATGCCGTCCTTGCCCACCCGGCCGCCGCACATGATGATGAGGTCGCCGACCGTGGTCGTCTTTTCCTCGCTCCGCGTCCCGGCCACCTGAGCCGGCATGAACCCAAGAGCGGTGACAAAGACCAAGCACTTTCCCATGTAGCCGTGGTCGAAAAAAACCTGGCCGAAGGGGGTGGGGATGCCGCTCTTGTTGCCCCCATCCTTTACGCCCTCGATGACCCCGTCGAGCAGCCGGCGTGGATGGAGGCGGGGTTTCAGCGGGCCTCGATAGTCGCGGAATCCCACACAGTAGCCGTAGGTACCGGCGATGAGCTTGGATCCCTTTCCGGTCCCGAGGGGATCGCGATAGACCCCCACGATCCCGGTGAGGGCGCCGCCGTAGGCCTCCATGTTGGACGGGCTGTTATGGGTCTCGCCGGTGATG
>JAGFXI010000457.1 GCA_017861095.1 Deltaproteobacteria bacterium
GGGAATCCTTGCAAGTCTTGGCTGCCAGCAGGTGAGCATGCGGAGCGCCCTGGAGGCCATCAAGGAGAGAGGGGAACTCCGGGTGCTGACCCGCCAGGACGGGAGCTGTTACTACAAAGCCCCGTACGGCCCGGCAGGTTTCGAGTATGAGCTGGCCAAGGCCTTCGCCGACCATCTGGGGGTCAAACTGACGGTGCTGGTCACGGAGAACTTCCGGGACATGGTGCCCGCCCTGCTCCGCGGTGAGGCAGACATCATCGCCGCCGGCTTCGCTGTGACCAAGCGGTAACGCCGCAGGTGGTCGGCCGCCGGGGCGGCACCTCACCCCGAGCGGTGCCCGAGCTGATCGGCCAGTCGGTGTGGGTGAACGCGGGGACCTCCTACGAAGAGCTCCTCTGGGAGCAGAAGAATCACTATCCAACCCTTTGCTGGTTCTCTGTCTCCGGATACGAGACCGAGGAGCTCCTGGAGATGGTGGCAAGGGGTATCATACCCTTTACCGTCGCCGACTCCACCATCGTGGCCTCGAGTCAACGATACTACCCGCAGATCGTTGCCCACTTTCCTCTTGCCGAAACCGCCCAGCTGGCCTGGGCTATGGATCCACGCTGCCCGCAGCTCCAAGCGGCGGTGCACTCATGGTTCAAGCGACCGGAGACCGCTGCTTTCCTCGAGCGACTGAAGCAACATTACTACGGGCACCTGGAGCTTTTCGACTACGTCGACCTCGCGACCTATCATCGGAGACTCCGGGAACGTCTGCCCGATTACCGGCGGTACTTCGAGGCTGCCGCGAAGCGCTACGGCCTTGATTGGCGGCTGGTGGCTGCCCTGGCATATCAGGAGTCCCACTGGGATCCCGACGCCGAGAGCCTGACCGGCGTGAAGGGGCTCATGATGCTCACCGAGAAGACCGCCGAGGACCTCGGGGTCAACAGCAGGCTCGACCCGGTTGAGGCCATCTTCGCCGGCGCCCGTTACTTCGCCCACCTCCACAAGCGGGTGGGACCTGAGGTCTCTGAGCCGGGCCGGACCTACATGGCCCTGGCTGCCTATAATCTGGGGTTGGGCCACGTGGAAGACACCAGACGACTGGCGAAGCGCCTGGGAAAGAACCCGGATTTGTGGCCGGACGTTCGCTCCACCCTGCCGCTGCTCCGCAAGGAGAGGTACTATCAGACCCTGCCTTACGGATATGCACGGGGTACGGAAGCGGTGCGGTACGTGGATCGCATCCGGACCTACTATCGGATTCTCGTCCAAGCTACGGAGGACTCTCAGGGTAGGCCCGAGATCGTGGCTGGAGATGGCGAACTGCGGCCGGTGATGGCCATGTGAACCGGATTATCTGAGTCTCCGGCTGCTCGCGTCACCGGAAGGCGATTACTGTCGCCGCGTGGCGACCTCGGTATATGGAACCCCTTTCCGACGGATCTCCCGTTCGGAGAGGGGTTCATTGTTTCCCTGGCTGCCCTTCACGGCACCTCGGGTCGGTCGGGAGGATCACCCGGCGTTGAGGAGGTGAGCTGGGTGGACCTCGATCAGCCTTCTACCAGCAAGGAAAAGATGAGATGGCAAAGGGGAAGAATCACCTTGTCCATCAGGCCGAGAAATAGAAGACCGATGATGACCAGGAGCCCATACGGAGTGATGCTCTCATACTTTGCTCTCATGCGGGGAGGCAGGAAATAGGCAACCAACTTGGAGCCGTCCAACGGCGGCACCGGCACCAGGTTAAATAGGGCGAGGAAGATGTTGATGATGCACCAGTTAACCAAGAGATCAAGCAGCCATGGTGGCAGAGAGGATAGCAGTATGCGAAGGGGAAGAGCGGCTACCAGGGCGAGGGCGATGTTAGTCAGGGGTCCGGCGGCACTCACGAGCATCATCCCCCTTTGAGGATCTCGGAGGAGAGCGGGATTTACCGGGACAGGTTTGGCCCATCCTATAAGGAATGAGGACTTAAGGAAAATCAGGAGAAGCGGAAGAATTACCGTTCCGAAGGGATCGATGTGCTTCAGGGGGTTCAGCACGACCTTTCATCGTGTGGGAAAACCGTTGTCGTTGTCAGCATACGTTCGGGGCAGCGCGCGGTCAAGTCGCTCCGCGATGAACGGTGACGAGAGCCCCCCGGGTTTGCTTGCCTGATCCATGGGCTTATTATATGATGCCTTCTAAGAACGACTAACCTTTCGGCCCATCACAGGAATCTTTACTTTTCAGGCCACAGGAATCTTTACTTTTCAGGCAGAGCGCCGCAAGGGGTTTCTCTGGATGAATGTCTGAAGCGTGCACCGTTCCGCGCTCGAGAGGAGACCGCCATGAAGGTATTCGTTACCGGCAGTACCGGTTTTGTGGGTAACCATGTGGTGCAGGCGCTCCTTGACAGAGGACACCAGGTGCGAGCCCTGGTCCGGCAGCGTTCGGAGTTCAAACTCAAGCGACCGGAGGATGTCGAGATAATCTACGGCAGCGTCACCAGCACCGCTGATCTCATGCAAGGGATGCAGGGGTGTGATGCCGTGATCCATCTGGTGGGGATCATTCGCGCTTTACCGAGCAAGGGAGTAACCTTCGAGCGCCTCCATACGGAGGCCACCGCCAATGTCATCGCCGCAGCCAAAGAGACGGGTGTCTCCAAGATGGTGCACATGAGCGCGCTGGGGGCGAGGGAGAACGGTCCCACGCCTTACTTCCGCACCAAGTTTGCCGCTGAGGAACTGGTCCGCCAGAGTGGCCTCCATTACACGATTTTCCGGCCGTCGCTCATCTTCGGCAGGGGAGGTGAGGCGATAAAGATGTTCGCGGGGATGGTGAGGACCTTTGTGGTGCCCATCATCGGCGACGGCAACTACCGCTTCCAGCCGGTCAATGTGACGACCGTAGCCCAGGGCTTCGCCAGGGCTCTGGAAGTCGAGACCGCTCAGGGACGAACCTTGGATGTGGGCGGACCCGACACGATAACCTTCAACGAGGTCATGGACGCCCTGGCGCGAGTGATGGGGAAGACGATAGTCAAGATCCACATGCCGGTTTTCCCCATCAAGGCGGCGACAAGTGTGCTGGAGTATTTCCCGGGCTATCCCCTCACCACCGACCAGATCACCATGCTCCTCGAGGGGAGCACCTGCGACGAGAAGCCTTTCTACGAGATTCTCGGCCTCACTCCCGTCTCGCTGGAACAGACCCTGAGAGAGGCCCTCTGGTGAGAGAATCCGACACGGCGACGCGGCGGTGGGGCGACGCGAAGACAGGGGAAGGATACGCCGCTGGATTTGTTTTTCTATCTTTCGCCGCGTCTCCGTTTCCTCATGTCCCCGTGTCGTCTTGAGCCGATTATATCAAGACGAAGAACCCGACAGAACCCTGGCCCGGAAATCATCCCATCCGATCCTGTTCATGACGGCCCCGAGCCGCTCCCCCTTTCGGGCATGAGCCTTGTAGAGCTCGACGATTTGTGACACCAGCGCCACCACCTGATCTGCATCGAGGCCGCCCGCGAGCTCCCGGGCGAGCTGGGGATGCCGGCCGAGCTTTCCACCCACCAGGACCCGGTAGCCTCCCCTACCGGCCTTGAGCGCCTCTGTCGGGCAGACCCGGGCGCAGGCGCCGCACCTGACGCAACTCCCGTAGTCGATTCCCATGAGACGATCGTCCTCAAGGGTGACGGCTGATTCCTCACAGACAGCCGCACACTCGCCGCAGCCGGTGCATGCCTCCGGGTCGCAGGTCACTTCGGTCTCGCCGATGATACCGATGTCCTTGATCTGCGGCTGGGAGCAGGAGTTCGGGCAGTCAGCCAGGGTGACTCTGAACTGGTGGTGGAGCTTGAGCTTTTCACCCCAGTGCGTGCGGAGAATGGAGAGGAGATCGGCTCGCTCAAGGAGTTCTTCGAGGCGAGAGACGATCGCGGCGGAGATCACCACCGCATTCTGACAGCCACTTTCCCCGAAGCACGTCTCCAGGGTGTACCCCTTCACCCCCTCGCTCAACCGCTGGAGTTGGCGCTTCTTGCTCTCCTCGAGGTCAGCGACGGTTACCCGCCTGCGGCCAGCGGCTGCGACGTCCTCTTCCACCTTCTTCCGCACCCGGTGCCGAACGAAGAAGGGCACCCGCCGCAAAACCTGTTCAGCATCTGGATCCCAGTTAATCGTCATCGCGGTCAACCGGAGGATAACTGAGTGCGTCGCAGCTGCCAAGCCCTGTGGCGGTCAGGAATGCAGGGTGGGGATCGCCCAGCAGAAAAGGTGTTATTCCATTCGGTGGGCAGTGTCCACCCTACATGCCATGAGGAAACGAGCTCCAAGTCGCGATAAGCGCCAGACGCTGGATATGGTCTGTCAGGGTCGGGATCGGATCTACTGGAGCCTGAAGGTGATGGGCACGAGCACCCAACTGGCGACGGGTCTGCCGTCGGCCAGGGCCGGTGCGAACCGCCAGGTCCAGACCGCCTTGGTCGCGGTGCCGTCCAGGATCTGGTAGCCGGAACTCTCCTTGATCTGCACCGCCGCCACACGCCCGTCCTCG
>JAGFXI010000142.1 GCA_017861095.1 Deltaproteobacteria bacterium
AGATGAGTATATCGCTGGGTGGTGGACAGGCTCGCGTGGCCGAGCATCTCCTGCACGGCACGAAGATCGGCCCCGGCATCGAGAAGATGGGTGGCGAAGGTGTGGCGCAGGCCGTGCGGGCTCACCACTCTCGAGAGCCGGCAATGGCGCACGTAGCGCGTAAGGAGGCGGGCAACACTCCTCTGTGTAAGCCGGCCGCCCCTGCTGTTGAGAAACAGAGCGCCATGCTCCTCCTTCCCGGCGAGAAGCTCTCCTCTTTTCCCGCGGTAAGCGCCGACCGCCTCGAGAGCCTTGCTGCCGACCGGCACGACCCGCTCCTTGTCGCCCTTGCCGATAACTCTCACGATGCCGAGTTCGGCATCGATGCTGTCGAGGTTCAGCGAAGTGAGCTCGCTGACCCGGAGCCCGCAGGAGTAAAGCACCTCGAGGATGGCGAGATCACGGCAGCCAAGGGCGGAATCCGCGCTCGGGCCGTGCATGAGCCGGAAGGCTTCGTCTACCGGCAGGATCTCAGGGATCTTTTGTGCCATCTTCGGCGCGGCCACCATCTCCGCCGGGTTCTGATGGATCACCCCTTGCCTCACAAGGTATGCGAAGAAGGAGCGCAGGGCGGAGAGCTTTCGCGCCACCGAACTCTTCGCATTCCGTCGATGGAGCGAGGCGAGGTAGGCGCGAACGTCGAGATAGCTCACCTCGTCAGGCGCCGGCGGTACCGGTTCACCGTCTCCCAGCAGGCCGACCCTCGACCGCATGAAGTCGAGGAACCGGCGCAGGTCGCATTGGTAGTTTCTCACCGTATGGGAGGAGGCGTTCTTCTCCACCTTTAGGTAGAGGAGAAACTGCTCCAGCGCTTGCTCCACGTCGTCTATCCCCGGAGAGAGAGATGAAAATATATTTAATAGCACAGCGCAAAAAAAAGAAGCAATGGAAAAGTAGCCGCCAAACTTCTCCTTGACTTTCCTTTTTCCGCTGATGTAACTTTCGCTGTTACTTTTTTTCTGAGGAAATCCCGGACGCCACGGCTTCTTAAGGGAGAGAGCGGCGCACGAGCCGCTGTAAGCAGGGCGGTATCACCTACGCACCGCCACCAGTGAGGGAGTGTCCATGAGCAAAGGGATCGAGAATCTGAGAACCTTGGGTATCATCGCCCACGGAGGCGCAGGAAAAACTAGCCTTGCCGAAGCCATGCTCTTCACCGCCGGCGTCACGACCCGGCAGGGAAAAACCAACGACGGCACCTCAATCCTCGACTACGAGCCCGAGGAAGTGAGCCGCCAGATCACCATCAGTTCCGCCTTCTGCTCCCTTCACTGGAAGAACGCCGCGATCACCCTCGTGGACACGCCGGGCGATTTCAACTTCCTGGCCGATACGCGAACCTCCCTCCACGGGGTGGACGGCGCCCTGGTGGTCATCGACGCCATTGACGGCGTCAAGGTTCAGACCGAGAAGGTCTGGCAGTTCGCCGACGAAATGAGCCTGCCGCGCCTGATTTTCATCAATAAGATGGACCGGGAGCGGGCCGATTTTCAGAAAGTTGTCGACGATATCAGAGAGACCCTGAGCGACAAGGTGGTGCCGGTGTACCTTCCCATCGGCGCGGCGGAGACATTCAGCGGTTTGGTGGACGTCCTCGAGCAGAAGGCCTATCAGGTGGAGGCGGACGGGAGCGGCAAGGTCAAGGAGATCCCTGTTTCCGGTGCCATGAAGGACCTCCTGGAGAGCGCACGAGAGCAGCTCATCGAGCGCATCGCCGAGGCGGACGACCACCTTCTGGAGAAGTACCTCGAAGGCGAGGAGCTCTCCGCCACGGAGCTCCAGACCGGCCTTCGGAGCGGCTGCCTCGCCGGTGCCATCGTCCCCGTCGCCTGCGGCTCCGCGCTCAGGAACATGGGCGTCCAGCTGCTCCTCGATCTCATGATGCAGTGTCTCCCAAGCCCTCTGGATCGCGGCGAGAAGGCCGGGGTCAGCCCCAAAGACAAAAAAGAGGAGAACCGCAAGCCCGACCCCGATGGACCCGTAAGCGCCCAGGTGATCAAGACGGTGAGCGACCCATACGCCGGAAGGCTCAGTATTCTCCGGGTCTTCTCCGGCACCTTGAAGCCGGACAGCACACTGCTGAACGCCACGAAGAGGGTCAAGGAGCGCTTTGGACCACTGCTTCTCATGCAGGGCAAGAACCAGAAGTCCATCGAGTCGGCCGGGCCCGGACAGATCGTGGCGGTGGCAAAGCTCAAGGAGACTCTCACCGGCGACACCCTCTGCGACGAGAAGAATCCCATTGTCTACCCGGCGCTTAAGACCATGGAACCCATCGTGTCCATGGCGGTCCAGCCGAAGGCAAGAGGCGACGAGGAGAAGATCTTCAGCTCTCTCGCCCGCCTCATGGAAGAGGATTCCACCCTCAGGGTGCAACGGAACGAGCAGACTAAGGAGACCATCCTTTCCGGCATGGGCGAAATCCACATCGAAGCCAGCATGGAGAAGATGAGGCGTAAGTTCGGGGTGGAGGTAACCCTGAGCCCGCCCAAGGTGCCTTACCTCGAGACCGTCAAGAAGCCGGTCAAGGGAGTGATCTACCGGCACAAGAAGCAGACGGGTGGCCGCGGCCAGTTTGCCGAGGTGCACTTCGATATCGCTCCCCAGGAGCGGGGAAAGGGCTACGAGTTCGAGAACGCGCTCGTGGGGATGAACGTGCCGAGAAACTTCGTTCCGGCGGTCGAGAAGGGAATCGCCGAGGCCATGAACACCGGCGTGCTCGCTGGCTTCCCAGTGGTGGATTTCAAGATCCGGTTCTACGACGGCAAGTCCCACGAGGTGGATTCCTCGGAAATGGCCTTCAAGATCGCGGCATCCATGTGCTTCAAAAAGGGCATGGCCGACGCCCAGCCCGTTCTTCTTGAGCCCATCATGGAGGTGGAGGTGATCGTGCCGGATGAGTTCATGGGCGCCGTGGTGGGCGATCTGAACTCGAGGCGGGGCAAGGTCCTCGGCATGGACAGCAAAGGCAAGAACCAGATCGTTAAGGCCCTCGTTCCCATGGTAGAGGTGCTCAAATACGCGCCTGACCTCCGCTCCATGACCGGCGGTCGCGGCATGTTCACCATGAAACACTCCCACTACGAGGAGGTCCCGGCGCACCTGCAAGAGAGCCTCATCGCCAAGCTACAGCAGAAGAAAGAAGAGTAAGGGAGGACGTTGCGAGACGGTGGAGTGTCGGAGTACTCCCTTACCAACTCAGGGTGGACCCATGACGGATCCTGAACAAAAGGGAGCGCCAGGCGAGGAGGAGCGAAGGCAGAGCAGACAAGTGGAGATCCAAAGCCTGCCTATGGCGGAGAAGATCAAGCTCGCCATGACGGGCGACAAAGAGGCCCGAGGGATTCTCATCAAGGATTCCAACAAGCAGGTCCAGGACGCGGTCCTCGAGAACCAGCGGCTTACCGATCATGAGATCGTCGCCATCGTGACCTCACGCATCACCAGTGAGGAGATCCTCCGCAAGGTCGCCGACAACCGAAACTGGGTGAAATACTATCAGGTTCGCCTCGGCCTCGTGGGCAATCCGAAGACGCCGCTTCCCATATCCCTCAAAACGTAATCGCCACCGCCGCCAACCGCCTCGCCATCAAGAAGGCACAGAAGTGAGCTTTTACTCAGGTCGCAGATAACGAAGAGGTTTCGAGATGCGGCGAGCTGCGGTCTTGACCATCAGCGATCGGGGATCTCGAGGTGAGCGCAAGGACCAGAGCGGGCCGGCGGTCCAAGAGATGCTCAGGAGGGCGGGGTTCTCCATCGCCTGTTACGAGGTGCTTCCCGATGACCGACAGCTCATCCAGGAGCGTTTGCAGACCCTCGCCGATGACTCCGGCGTGGATCTCATCATCACCACGGGCGGCACCGGCCTAACCCCCCGCGACGTGACCCCTGAGGCAACCCTCGCCGTGATCCACCGGGAGATTCCCGGAATAGCCGAGGCGATGAGATCGTCGAGCCTCACCAAGACGCCCCACGCCATGCTCTCCCGGGCTGTCGCCGGGACTCGTGGTTGCACCCTCATCATCAATCTACCGGGGAGCCTCCGTGGCGCCCGGGAGAACCTCGAGGTGGTGCTCCCCGCCCTGGGTCACGCCTTGGAGAAGATCAAGGGTGATCCGAGTGAGTGCGGAATGCCCTCCTGACACCCACGGACACTAGCTCGGAAGGAGCTCCTCTTCCGTCTCCGCCGGCGGCGGGGGCGGTTGCTTCCAGACCTTGTCGATCCGTTCCCGGTATTGGAGGTCAAGCTCCTGCGAGAGGGACGCAAGATCCTTCCGTTTGCGATCTGCACCTTCGATGAGCGTGAGCAGTTCCCGAATCTCATGCCGCCCTGCCCAGTCGTTCATCCCTTTGCGGTGGAAGCCGTAGATATGAGCACCGAGGAGCGTAAGACGATTTCTTCGCCCCATGGTCACCCACCAACGGTAGACCGCGAGCATGACCTTGCCGCTCACCTTGTACACCCAGAAAAACAGCGTTAGAAGCCAACGATACAGCAGGCCCCCCAATGAGACGAGCTCACGCCACAGTGTTCCGCCGAGTCCCATGTTTTCCTCCCCTATTCCCAGAGGTCTGAAAGGTCCGCTTTGAGGCGATGCCGCATATTCTCAGCGTGACTGCCGGACCAGAATACCCTCCTGCATCCCTGACAGCGTCGAAACTCCGCATGGGTCTGCCAGACATAGTCCGGGACATCCCCGCGCACCTCCTCTTTACCCACTATCACCAAGGGCCGGTTACAGCCAAGGCATCGATTCAACAACGCCTCGGCTGCGAGGGGCAAGCGAAGCTGACGAACTACCTCCTGAAGCTGCTCCCGGGGGTTGTCGGCCTCGATCACCACAACCCTACCTCGCTTCAGCCAGGCATGAGCCCTTCTGTTCCTGGTGAGAAGGATTCTTCCTGCGTCGAGCTCCTGGCGGATCACCTCGTCGCCGGCCGACCCAAGATACAGGGTGTCATACCCAAGCACTCGCAACCACCGTGCCAGTTTCCCGAGCATGCGGTCGGCGACGAATCGCTCCATGGCGTCATGGGAGGCACGAAAGATTCTGGGATCTTCGACAGACATACATCAAGGGAATGTCACTGAGGCAGGACCTCTACTCCCGGCGGCAGCTCCAGATGAAAGACCTCATCGGGCAGCGTGTCGTTGGCGGTAAAGGTCTGGTACCGAACGGCGAGTTGGAGGCCGGCGGTCTCGATCCTCACCTCTTGCGGATAGGTAAACCCCTCCGCGTTCGTGAACCCGGAAAAGACTGCATCCAATCTAGATTTTCCCCCCTGAAGCCGCTCGAGCCGGCGTATCGTGGCGGCATCATCTTCGAGCCAAAGGCGCTCGAGTTCGCCACGGGAGGGATCCTCCAGCTGCAGCAGGTAGGCCCTCTCCTGGACATCCCGAAGAAGCTGAGCCTCTCGATATCTGAACTCCGGCGCACAGCCGGCCAAGAGGAGCATTACCTCTTCATCACCGAGGGGTATGCTGGAAAAGGCCTGGATGACCCGCCCAAGGGCGAATCCCCGCGAGGCTTGCTGCCCCGGCGCCCACGTTACCACCTCGTTCCCGTCGCTCACCACGTAGAGGACGGGCTGACCGAAAAAACTCAGCAGCTCGAGCCGGAGACGACGGGGACGTTCTGCAAGGAGAAGCGCTCTGCCGCTCCATTGCCGGCCTGCTCCCTCCACGCGAATGGTGCCCGCGGCCCGGAAGCTCAAGAGAGAAGCCCGGCGGGCCTCGAGCCGTTCCACCACCGGGGTCACCGGAAGATCCACAGGCTCCAGAAGCGGAGCCCGCGGGGCACAGCCGTTAGAGGCAAGACTAAGGCCGCCAAGGATGAGGAGGAACGAAAGCCCCTGCCTTGCGACCGCAAACCAGATGGGTCGACGGCCCGTCACCGAAATCAATCGCCTTTCCCCTCGCGGGCTTTCTTCCTCGCTTCCTCGAGCTTGCCCTTCACCCTCTCCCGATCCTCCGGGCCCAGCTGCAACGCCCGCTCGTAGGAGCCTTCCGCCTCACGCCAGCGGCCCAGGGCCCGGTAGGTGTCCCCAAGATGCTCGGTGATCACCGGGTCGTCGGGAAGGTTCTCCGTCGCCTTCATGAGCAAGTTGAGAGCCTCTTCATAGCGACCCATCTTGAAGTAGACCCAGCCGAGACTATCGGTGATGTAGGCGTCATCGGGTCTCACAACCAGTGCCCGCTTGATGTAGTCTTCCGCGTCTTCAAGCCGGATACCCATATCCGCCAGGGTGTATCCCAGGTAGTTGAGGGCCACCGCGTCGTTGGGATCGAGGGCGATCGCCTTCTCCATCTCGCGAATGCAGTCCTGGCGCTCGCCCATCTTGTCCAGCACCGTCCCGAGGCGGAAGTGGAGCCGAGGGTTTTCCGGCGCCACCGCCAGGCCTTCCCTGAGCGCTGCAGCCGCTTCTGGAAATCGTTTGGCCGCCTCATAGAAACCGCCGAGATAGAGATATCCCTCCACATCTTGGGGGTGTCTTTCAATAGCCCGCCGCGTCAGATCGATTGCAGCCTGAGGGTCCCCTTTCTTCTCGGCGATGACCGCCCGCTGAAGCGCCGCTCTGAGAGCGTAGGAGCTCTGCTCCGGGACCTTATCGAACTCCGTCTCTGCCCGCCCGAACTCCTGCTTCTCGAGATACGCGGAGCCCAGGTAGTAGCGAATCTGGGCATTCCCCGGGTGGGCCGACGCCATACCCTCCAGGAGCTCGATGGCCTGGTCGAACTCCCCCAGCTCCAGGTGAATGAGCGCGACCTTGAGCTGCAGCTCCAGACCACGCTCTTTGCTGTCGAGCACCTTCTCGAACTCTTCCAATGCGCCGCGGTAGTTCTCCTGGCGCAGATAGAGGTCGCCAAGGCGCGAGCGGGCCTGTTCGTTGTTCGGATCCACAGCCAGAATTTTTCTGTAAATGCTCTCCGCCTCGGGAACGCGATCTGTCGCCTCGTAAAGGTAAGCCAGATCAAGAAGAGCCATCTCGAAATTGGGCCGCTGCGACAG
Organism: Deltaproteobacteria bacterium; assembly: GCA_017861095.1. GTDB lineage: Bacteria > Desulfobacterota > Syntrophobacteria > BM002 > BM002 > JAGFXI01. The sequence continues at coordinate 7,050 of JAGFXI010000142.1, forward strand.
GACGCTCAGGTAGAGCTGTTCGGCCTCGGGGTATTTCTTGAGCTCGAGCGCCATCCGGGCGAGGTAATAGCTCGCCAGGATATTCTCAGGGTGCCTACCTATGTATCCCTCGAGGAGCTCGTACGCCTTGGTGTACTCACCCTGTACGCCGTATAGGGAGGCAAGGTTGAGGAGCGCCTTCTGGTGATCGGGATTGAGCTTGACCACCTCCTGGTACTCGGCGATTGCGCGGCCGGTCTCGTTGAGGCTGGCGTAAAGACCCGCGAGGAGCATGTGGGTCTCAACCGAAGTGGGATCAAGCTCGGCCGCTCTCTGCACGGCTGCCAGGGCCGCCTCGCGATTTCCCTCGCGGAGGTACAAGGAGCTCAGGTCAGCGAGCAGCTCAGGAGACTCTGGGTCAGCGGCGGCCGCCCGTTCCAGCTCCGCCAGCGCCTCCTGCTCTCGGTCGTGGTCCAGCAAGTAAGAGGACTTGAGAAACCGGTAGTAGGCCTCCCCTTTGCCGGGGAGACGGCCCTCTTGTCGAGCCGCGGCCGGAGCGGGAGCCAGGTCCGCGGGCACGGCCGGCCTGGTCAGGGCGCACCCTGAAAGGAGAGCAGCCAGAAGGGCCGCAAGAGGCAGAAAGCGTACGACCGATCGCACGGGCAGACTCGACGCTCGGGTGGTGGATGTTATCAATTTTCTTGCCAGAATGGTCACGTAACACATTTCATCCGTCCAGTCAAACCCTTTCCTGGGTGTGAAAAGGCATTGCCCGTTACATGGCTTTTCTCTATACTCCTGTCCACGGTCGCCTGTCGGCGTCCTGAGCGCTCTTCAAAAGAGACCGGCGCGGAGCGGGACATATACCCGTTTCTGGAATCCATCTTATATATGGACACCGAACAGCCCAAACTGCGAAACCATCTGATGGCTATCCCGGTTCGTCATGAGAAAACGGTCCATGTCGTGCTCCAGGACCAGGAGGGCCTGAGCCGGGAAACGGTCATCCTCAGCCCGGGAGCGTATTTCCTCGTCACTCTCATGAACGGCTCGAACACCCTGGTCGACATTCAGGCCGCCTACATGCGCCAGTTCGGCCAGATTCTCTTCCGAGAGGAGTTGGAAGAGCTCATCGGCAGGCTGGACGCTCACTTTTTTCTGGAAAATGACCGGAGCCGGGCTTATAGAGAGCAGATCGCCGCCGAGTTTCGTAGCCGTCCCCGGAGGCAGGCGTTCCTTGCTGGGTCCGGATACGAGGCCGACCCCGATAAGCTTCGGGCTCAGCTCCTGGGGTTCTTCTCCCGGGAGCTCGGTGGACCCGGAGACGCGGAGCTTCACCGATCCGGGAAGAAGCTCCTCGGGCTGGTGGCGCCTCATATCGATCTCCGTGCCGGCGGACCCTGCTTCGCCCACGCCTACAAGGCTCTCCTCGAGGCCGCCCCCGTCGGTACCTGCATTATCCTGGGAACCGGTCACGAGCCTCTCTCCCGGTACTTCGCCCTTACCCGAAAGGACTTCGAAACGCCCCTCGGGCCGGTGGCGGTTGACACCGTCTTCGTGGATGAGCTTTGCCTCCGCGCCCCTTTTGATCTCTTCATTGACGAGCTCGCTCACCGCCGGGAGCACACCATCGAGTTCCAGACCCTCTTTCTGAGGCTTCTCCTCCCCGAGGTCCGTATCGTCCCGATTCTCTGTTCCTTCGGCGTGGAAGAGATGGAGGAGAGGGTGGAGACGATCGTTGTCATGGTGCAAGCGCTCAAGGAGACCATCAAGGCTCACGAACGACCAGTCTGTCTTCTTGCCAGCGTAGATCTGGCTCACATCGGTCCCCGCTACGGCGACTCCTCCCAGCCTCACTCCGGAACCGTACGGGAAACCGCCCTTGCCGATCAGCGGCTTCTGGAGGCCGTCGGGGCCGGCGACGCTGATGCCTTCGCCAGTATCCTCATCCGCGAACGCAACTCCCGCCGGGTCTGCGGGCTTCCGCCGCTCTACACCATGCTGAAAGTTCTGGAGGGACGCGCCCAAGGTGAGATCCTCCATTACACCTCAGCCGAGGTGGACCCGTACCACTCCTTCGTCAGCTTCACCGCCATGGCCCTCTACGAGCAGGGTAACTAGCCACTTCGGGGGCGTGACCGCCCTTCCTGCTCGACGCCATTCGCTCTCGCCTGCCCCCGGGCTTTCCACCACCAACCCGCCCAACGCCCCGGCCTCGTTCTCCACTATCAATGACGCCACCACGCCTCGGCGTGGCGCCTTTCTGGAGCAGATCGCCCTGCGGCGCGGAATCATCCGGCAACCGTGCGCCAATCGAGGGCGGCTCGCGACGTCTTTCGACAACCTGTTAGAGATACCTTCTGGCGAAGAGATCCCGATCGTACGGCAACAATGATTTGCGGGGAAGCATCATGAGATCCGTGGTGAGCCGAACGCCGACGGCCCGCTCGCTGTCTCCGAAAAGTTTAAAGAGGAGCCTTTGCTCCTGAAGCGGCCAATCCTCGAGGGATCCAGGACTCATCCTGGAGATCGTTGCCAGATGGTACTCCTCACGGAGCCTCTCTCTCAAGGCTCCCAGGGCTAAGTATAACGCCATCTCGCTGATCACATCTGCGACACGACGCTCAAGGGGCTCATCCTTTTCCATGACCCATCGGTCCAGCTCCCAGCCGCAGGTCGCCACGAACGGGAATACCCGGTCAGCCTGATCCAGGTTAACCCGGAGCACCCGGCTCGTCAGGGTGACCCCGTCGACCACCACCGTCCTTTCCGTATCCTTGCGAGAGGAACTTGCCCGGTACAGGGCCCTCGGCCTCCCGAGTGACCCGGCGTCACGAGCGAGACGCTCCGCGAGGGTGAGGTGACCCGGCGTTCCGTCGAGACGTGCACGCTCGATGATGGACCCCACGTCAAAGCGAAGGGGAATCTGATCGATGACCTTCTCTGCCATCTTACGCCACATCTTTACTTCCGGTTTGATGAAAAGTTCCCGTCAGAGGGGGTCCTCCTCAGCCCCGGGGACTTCGGGAGCGACGCCGCAAGGCGAAGCGGTTCAGAGGCCAGGGCCACGAATTTTAAACCCGCCTACGGCTTGGATGAACCTCTTCCCGGTCAGGATATCGACTATTCACCTCTTGGGTACCGCTGTCAGTGTGGCCCCGAACAAAGAGGCAGCAGCCTCTTCCTCGGCCCCGGGAAATAAGCCCAGCCCCACTCGGTGTCAGAGTATCACGGAGACCCCCTCAGGGCAAACAGAACCCGACCATGCGTCGCCGCTCGCCGAGCCTCCGACCACGACACAACGCTCGGCACGCATCCGCCGAGCGCCCAGGTTCTCTCGTTTTCCTCGCTCTAGCTAATCTGCGCGACCGAAGGACGGCCATGTCCGAGGTCGCAGCAGGTGGTTCGTGTATAATGCGAGCTGGTTGCTCCAAGGTTGACGGCTTCGCAAAAAGTCCATCTCCCCGCCGACTCGGGATCCAAGGAGCGGCGTTGCGCTTCACTTTCCGTCATTGCAGCGTAC
>JAGFXI010000458.1 GCA_017861095.1 Deltaproteobacteria bacterium
AACTTCTTCGATCGCCGTCCTCATCGAGACCACTGCCGGCCAGGGCACCAACCTCGGGTCCACTTTCGAGGAGATCGCCTTCATCCTCGGCCGAACCCGGTATCGCCACCGCCTCGGGGTCTGCCTCGACACCTGCCACTGCTTCGCAGCCGGCTATGACCTCCGCACTCCCGAGACTTACGAGGAGACCATGCGCCGGTTCGATAAAGTGATCGGCCTGGAAAGGCTCAAGTACTTCCACCTGAACGACTCGAAGGGTGAGCTGGCATCGCGGCTCGACCGCCATGAGCACATCGGCAAGGGCAGGATTGGACTCGCGGGGTTCGAGCTCCTCCTGAAGGATGCCCGCTTCCGCCACCATCCCATGGTGCTCGAGACCCCGAAGGGAAAGGACCTCAAGGAGGACAAGAAGAATCTAAGGGTGCTTCGGTCTCTCCTTGTGCGGGACGTGACCAAGGGCTCCCGGCGCATTCGCTCGTAGCAGGACCGGTGTCACTTTGGCAACGCTCAGTGCAAGCCGTACCGGCCTTCAGTTTAGGCATTCTAGGCACTTCAACTCGTCTCAAGCGGTCGCCGCCGTTTCATGCGGCCGCCGGGAGAGCTTTACCGCGCAGAGCTCACCGCACATGGTGCAGGTCTCCCGGTCGGCGCTCAGGCTCACCCGCTTCCTGGCCCACTCGGGGTCGATCGCCTGCGCCATCATCCCTTCCCAGTTGAGATCGCGGCGGTGGATCGACATCTGCCGGTCGCGCTCGATCGCCCCGGGAATGCCTTTGGCGATATCGGCTGAGTGCCCGGCGATCCGGGCGGCGATCACACCGGACCGAACATCGGCAGCATCAGGGATACCGAGGTGCTCGGCCGGGGTCACGTAACAGAGGAAATCGGCGCCGGCAGCGGCGGCGATGGCCCCGCCGATGGCGGCGGTAATGTGGTCGTAGCCGGGGGCGATATCGGTAGTGAGCGGCCCGAGGAGGTAGAAGGGGGCGCCGTCGCAGAGCTGCTTTTCCATGATGACGTTGGCCACCACCTGGTTCAACGGCACGTGACCCGGCCCTTCGATGATCACCTGCACTCCCTTTGCCCGAGCCCGCCGGGCCAGCTCGCCGAGCGTGATCAGCTCCTCCACCTGTGGGCCGTCGGTGGCGTCTACCACAGTTCCCGGCCGAAACCCGTCGCCGAGGCTCAGGGTCACATCATAGATGTGGGCGATCTCCAGCAAGGCATCAAAATCCTCGTAGAGTGGGTTCTCCTTGTTGTTTCTCTCCATCCAGTGCATGAGGATGGAACCGCCGCGACTCACCGACGGCATGATGCGCTCGTAGTGGTCCAGCCGACGGATCACGTCCCGGGTGACGCCACAGTGCACCGTGATGTAATCCAGGCCCGCAGCACACTGCTCCTCGATGCTGCGGAAGAGATCGTCCGCGTCCATCGCGGCGATCGGCTGGCCCTTCCGGCGAAGCCTCGTTGCCACCGCGTAGATGGGTACCGCCCCCACCATGACCGGTGATCGTTCCAGAATCATTTCCCGGACCTCCTGAAGATCCGGTCCGGTGGAAAGGTCCATCACCGAGTCGGTCCCGGCAGCCACGGCGGCGTCCAGCTTTTCGGCCTCCCGCTCCACGCCGCTACAGGCGCCGCTCGTGCCGATATTGGCGTTCACCTTGGTCCGCAGGCCCTGCCCCATCGCCAGGACCGTAGCGAACTGGTGCCTCTTGTTCTTTGGGATCACCGCTTTCCCGGCGGCAATGAGCTCACGGAGCCTCTCGCCGCTCATGTTCTCTGCGGCAGCCGCCTGCGACATTTCGGGACTTACGTTTCCCGCCCGTGCTGTTTCGAGTTGCGTCATCGTCGTTCCTCCACCAAAAAAGAGAGGCTGCTCGGGAAGAGCAGCCTCAGGAAATGCCTACCATTGAGCGCCGATCCCTACGCCAGTATTGTCTGGATCAGGTTCAAGGGGTTTGATCTCAGCCCCGCCGGGCACCCCCTCGGCTGCTTGCGCATCGTCACCTTTCCGGCGTGAGGCAAATGGTGTAAGCTGAAAAACCGTTTTCATGAAACCCCGGGGGGACAAGACGTGGTGGCAGGCAGAGGCTCGCTCACGATCCAGGAGAAAATCGCCCTCGCCCGTGATCTCCTGGACGCGTGGGGTGCCGAGTTGAGAGCCCAGGGCTCGGTGCGCCACTCCCTCGAACGCCTGCGAACCTGCATCGAGGCGAGCCGCGAGGTCATGACCCAGATCGGGGTCGTGGACGAGTGCCGACGGTGCGAAGAGGTGGAGGGTGGTAGCTGCTGCGGCTCGGGGATCGAGAACAGATATGGTGAGGTCCTCCTCCTTGTAAACCTCCTCTTGGGAGTTCCTCTTCCCGAACGCGCCGGGCGGCCGAGGAGCTGCTACTTCCTGGGGGAAACGGGGTGTACCCTGTTCGCCCGACACGTGCTCTGTGTCAACTACCTTTGCGCTAGGCTGCGGGAACGGTTCACCCCTGCTCAGCTAAGCCGTCTTCAAGATGCCTCGGGGGAGGAGCTGGAAACAGAGTTCCACTTGTATGAAAGCATCAAGCAATTCCTGAATCGACGAGCCGATGGACTGGACCCTTCTCGATAAGACCATACCGGTGGTGGCGGAGTTTTACGACGGCTGCAAGGTTGGCTACCAGGGATTCGAAGGGTATCGCAAATCCACCGATCTGGCCAAGCTAGGAAGGTGCGTTG